>CAKREL010000053.1 GCA_934317205.1 uncultured Eubacterium sp. | reverse complement strand
GCTCAGGAAGGCGGATTGAAAGAAGGCGATGTGATCGTGTCAGCAGATGATTATGAAGCAGCGTCCATGGATCTGACAGAATTTGTCAATCATATTCGCGGAGAAGAAGATACGCAGGTACATCTGGTGATCGCTCGTTCCGGTGAATCTGAAAATCTTGAGCTTGATATTGCGAGAAAGAACCTGGTGCTTCCAACGGTTACAAATCAGATGTTGGAAAATAACACCGGTTACATACAGGTGACAGAATTTACGGAGCATACAGCAGAGCAGTTTGAAGAAGCATTGCAGACCTTGCAAAATCAGGGAATGACGTCGTTGATCGTTGATCTGCGTTCTAATCCTGGTGGTATGCTGACATCTGTATGTGACATGCTGGATGATATCTTGCCAAAAGGATTGTTGGTATATACGGAAGATCGGAGTGGAAAACGTGAGGATTATAATTCCACAGATAAAAAGTCACTGGATCTGCCATTGGCTGTTCTGGTAAACGGATACAGTGCAAGTGCATCGGAAATTTTTGCCGGAGCCATCCAGGATAGAAAAGCAGGCACTATCGTTGGAACAACAACATATGGAAAAGGTGTTGTGCAGTCGATTCTCTCCCTGAAAGACGGAAGTGCTTTTAAACTGACTACTAGCCGGTATTTTACACCAAATGGTACCTGTATACAGGGAATTGGCATTACACCGGATGTAGAACTGGATTATGAATTTACGGGTCCGGAAGATGCAGCATACAGTGTAGAATATGACAACCAGATTCAAAAAGCACTGGAAATCTTGAAACAGCAGCAGTAATGTGATATGATGAAACGAAACATTTAAAAACTAAGAAGTAAAATAGATAAGGAGACTATCAATATATGTGTGGAATTGTAGGTTATATTGGAGAAAAGCAGGCAGCCCCAATCCTGCTTGCAGGTCTTGCAAAGCTGGAGTATCGCGGTTACGACTCAGCAGGTATTTCTGTACGTGATGAGGAGACTGGCAATATAGAAATCGTGAAGGCAAAAGGCCGTCTGCGTGTACTGATCGAGAAGACAGATGAAGGGCATACAGTAAAAGGTACTTGCGGTATTGGTCACACACGTTGGGCTACGCACGGCGAACCTTCAGAGAACAATGCACATCCGCATTGCTCTGAGGGAAAAAACGTTGTTCTCGTACATAATGGTATCATTGAGAACTTCCAGGAACTGAAAGAAAAATTAGTGAAACGCGGATATACGTTCTATTCCGAGACAGATACAGAAGTTGCTGTAAAATTAATTGACTATTATTATAAAAAGACAGGAGCACCGCTGACTGCAATTGCGACAGCAATGCTTCATATCAGAGGTTCCTATGCGTTTGGAGTACTCTTTAAAGATTATCCTGGAAAACTTTTTGCTGCAAGAAAAGATAGTCCGCTGATCATTGGAAAAAATGCAACTGGTTCTCTGATCGCATCTGATGTACCGGCTATTCTGGATCAGACACGTAATGTATATTACATTGGCAATATGGAAATTGCCGAGCTGACCAAAGATGAAATCCATTTCTATAATACAGATGAAGAAGAAATCAAAAAAGAAATGGTTGAGATCAAATGGGATGCTGAGGCAGCAGAAAAAGGCGGTTATGAGCATTTTATGCTGAAAGAAATCCATGAGCAGCCAAAAGCTGTTCAGGATACAGTTGGAGCCTATGTAAAAGATAAGATGATTGATTTCTCAGAGATTGGTCTGACAGATGAAGACCTGGCCGGTATCGAGCGCATTTATATCGTAGGCTGTGGCTCTGCTTATCATGTCGGTATGGCTGCAAAATATGTGTTGGAAGATATGACGCAGGTACCAGTTGAGATAGATATCGCTTCTGAGTTCCGTTACCGCAATCCAATCCTTGTGAAAAATTCTCTGGTCGTTATCATTTCACAGTCCGGAGAGACAGCAGACAGTCTGGCTGCATTACGTCTTGCAAAAGAGAAAGGGGTATCCGTACTCGGTGTTGTAAATGTAGTAGGTTCCAGTATTGCCCGTGAGAGCGATTATACTTTATATACATATGCAGGACCGGAAATCTCTGTTGCAACGACAAAAGCATATAGCACTCAGTTGATTGCTATGTATCTGTTTGCAATGCGCCTGGCACAGGTACGCGGACTGCTCAGTGATGAAAAATGTGCAGATATGATCGCCGAGTTAGAATCATTGCCTGGCAAAATCCAGAAGATTCTGGACGACAAAGAGCGCATTCAGTGGTTTGCAAGCAAATATGCAAATGCCAAAGACATGTTCTTCCTTGGACGTGGACTGGATTACGCGATCAGTCTGGAAGGCAGCCTGAAAATGAAAGAAATCAGTTACATTCATTCAGAGGCATATGCAGCCGGTGAGTTAAAGCACGGAACCATCAGTCTGATCGAGGATAAGACACTGGTTGTCGGTGTGTTGACACAGAGTGCTCTCTATGAGAAAACCATCAGTAACATGGTAGAGGTAAAGAGTCGTGGTGCATATCTGATGGGACTGACCACATATGGCAATTATGGCATAGAAGATACAGCCGATTTCTCCGTATACGTACCAAAGACAGATCCACATTTTGCAACCAGTCTGGCAATCATTCCGTTACAGTTACTGGGATATTATGTCAGCGTTGCAAAAGGTCTTGATGTAGATAAACCGAGAAACCTTGCAAAATCTGTAACCGTAGAGTAAATATTATATATTTAGAGAAATCCTGGATAGCACGAAATCTATATTCAGGATTTCTTTTTGTCTGCGAAGAAAGGAGCCGTTGGATGTCTGTAATGCAAGCTGAGAAGCATGTTTTGAAAAAGTTTGAATTTTCAGATAAATCAATATAATTTCGAACTTTAATTATTTGTGAAAAAAGCGTTGACAGAAACAGGTTTATCCTGTATATTATGTCTTGTGTTCAGCAAGAGCACAACAAATAAGAAATGCGCGAGTGGCTCAGTTGGTGGAGCGCGACCTTGCCAAGGTCGAGGCCGCGGGTTCGAGTCCCGTCTCGCGCTTTTTTCATGCAAAGGGATATCCGAGAGGATATCCCTTTTTGCATGAAAAGAGCCCTGACGGGCTCAAACAGGATTCAGAGAATCCTGTTCGAGGTCTCGGAGGACCTAAAGTCCTCCTCGGTCGGTGCTAACCATTGGTCCCCCGGACCAATAGCACCGTCTCGCGCTCAATAATACCGGGCAGATAGTGAACGAAAAATAAGCATTCCTCTGCTTCAAGTGCGTAGAACATTAAGCGGACATGTTAGCCCGTGTGATGTCTGAAAGTGGTTTTCGATTTATTTGACTTTTTTCCGAAGCAGTACATGTTCCATCAGGAGTGCCACGATCAATCCCATGATCAGACCGTTAGAAATAATATAGCGGAGTAACTGAGGCAATGTCATAAACGCATCTGCAGTCAGAAACATAATACCGCCACCGATCATGAAGGAAATGCCGATAATAAATCCTTCGCGATTTGTAAGCTCTATTTTTTTGAATTCTTGAATGCCTTGCTGGAGCATCATAGCAAATACGATCATCATGGCAGAGTAACCGACAGCTGGTGGAATGGCTGCAAAAAATGTACAGATTGGAGCAATAATTCCAAGAAGCATCATAAAAAGACCTCCGACAATAAATGGCCCTCTTGCAGCGACACGCGTCAGTTTGGTTGTACTTGGCGCGGATGCAAACGGTACAAATCCAGTGACTGGGAATATTCCACAGAGGATAGCAGTACAGCCAAAAAGAATGGTACTTCTTTTCACCTGCTTTGGAGTGTTTTCGGTTTCAAGCAATTCTGACATACCGTTTAAACTAGTTGCAAAATTAGAAAAAAGCATAAATTCACCGATCAGACATGTAATGATCACACTTGGATCAATGGTTGGAGTTCCCCAGGCAAATGGCTGCGGAATTGCCAGAAAACCATTTCCGGAAGAAATGAAATCTGGTGAAATGCCAAGTGCGTAGGCAATAATCCATCCGCATACGACACCGATCAGTGTAGCAATGGATTGTAAAAATCCTTTGGCTTTTAGATTTATGATTAAAATGATGGCAGTTGTGATTAAAAATACAAGCAAAAATTTGGGCTGAATGGTTTTATATCCAGAAGAAATACCAGTAGCTCCTTTGATAACTGTTGCACTCATCTGCATAACCATAAGAATAAGAAAGGTTCCGTTTACAATGGGAGTAAAAACCTTAAGAATCTTATCTACCAGTCCAGTCAGAGCAACAATGATAACCATGATACCTGCGATGATCATTCCGAATTCCATGTTGGTTCGTAATACGGCAAGATCCTGCCCAAAAGATGTACATGTCTCAGCCAGAATGATTAAAAGTCCCATCCACAATCCAGCAGGTCCATCAATGATCGGATAGCGGTGACCAAGAATTGCCTGAAGAATAGAGATTCCTCCACTGAGTAAAAAGGTTCTTTGCAGCATCATGGCAATTTCTGCCTGATCCAGTCCGAGATAGGCACCGATGATAACTGGCATGATGGCACTTCCGGCTAAAAAATAAACCAGGTATTGCATTCCATAAATGATGGATTGTCCGGCAGGAACTTTATCTTCAAGATCATAGAGCATACCGTGTTTGTTAGACGTTGTCTGTTTCATTATACTATTATCTCCTTATTGCTTTTTGGTATACCATAAGAATACAATCTGTAATTCTAAAAAGCAATACACACTTTTTGGTTACTGTATGCAGTTTGTTTCTAATATTGAGAAAGTCCCCTGCTTTTCGCAATGAAAGCAAGGGACTTTTCTATATTAAATATTGAGCGGTTTTTACAATAAAAGAATGTATGACCGCCGTTTTTTGCAGGATTAGATTACAGGCTTCTCCATGCAGTTTCGAGTGCGATCTCGATCATTTCATCAAAAGATTCCTGACGCTCGAGAGCAGTCAGTTCTTCATGACGGAACATGTGATCAGAGATGGAGAGGATACTTAATGCTTTCTTATGAGAAGCAACTGCTTCCCAGTAAATGCCTGCTGTCTCCATTTCAACGCAGAGCATACCAAGGTCACGGCACAGTGACGGAATATTGGAATCTGCATTATAGAATACGTCAGTGGTAAATACATTGCCGACTTTTACACTTGCTTTTCTCTCTTTGCATACAGATACAGCATCGTTCAGGAGGTCGAAATCTGCAGTCGGAGCAAGTGTTCCCGGGAATCCGTACTGTACATCGAATTTGGAGTTAGTAGATGCACTCATAGCGATTACTACGTCGCGTACTTTCATATCATCGCGAAGCGCACCGGCAGAACCTACGCGGATAATGGAATCTACATCAAAAAAGTTATACAGCTCATGCGCATATAAAGTCATGGATGGAATACCCATGCCGCTTCCCATAACAGAAATGCGTTTTCCTTTGTAAGTACCCGTGTAACCGTACATATTACGAACAGTATTGAATAATTCAGGTTCCTCCAGATATTTTTCAGCAATATATTTTGCGCGCAGAGGATCGCCAGGCATAAGAACCACTTTGGCAACCTTTTCTTTATCTGCAACAATACATGCGGAAGGTGTTGAAATCATGTCTAATTCCTCCTAGTATATTAATAATTTATTTTACAAATTTCACTATACGTGATGAAAAATAAAATGTCAATAAAGTTTGCCGGAACAGTTCCGAAGCACGTTTGCCTGACAGGGAATCTTGTTTTAGAAAATTATATAAATAATATATAATAATATATCAAAGAAGCCCTCTCTACCTGAAACAAAGATGTTAAGTAGAAAGAGCTTCTTTGATGAACGTATCGTATTGGAAGAAAGATATCATAATTGCACATATGATGATTAGCAGAATCTATGACGTAAGTTTCCATTTGTATGATCGTATTCTGCCTGCATTGCTTTTCCGAAAAGGGTTTTCTGGTCTTTTCTCCAAATCTCTTTCAGATCCTGCTGGCAAGCTGTTACTTTCAGTGTAAGGTCATTTGTGTTTAAAGCCTGTCTTGTGCTCAGTTTATGACCTCTGTTATATAATCTTTCTAATAATTTCATTGTCATTGTTATGCCCTCCTTATATGATGAAAAATTGAATTGTTTGTGTTTTCCTTTGTTGATCTTATTATATGATATATGATAAAAGAAGTAAAGCTACTGTATCTTAGTGATATATTAAGTAAAACTTAATGATAAAGGGAGCACATTTTTATCTGCCCCATACCATGATTTGCTTTCCTGAACAAATTTCAAGGAGTATCGCTCACCATGCGAGCTCTTTTTCGAATGGTGTGTGTGACCTCTAACCCCATGGAAAAGGCTATATATGGCGCAAATCGAATATCTCTTGCAATTGTAAAACCAGTGTGTTATAATCCAAAAATGACTGTAAGTAGTTGAAGTATACCTTTTTCAAAGAAATTACACGTGACCACATATATATAAAGGAGGAAATTGTCAGAATGAGCGTACAGGTGGAAAAGTTAGAAAAAAATACAGTAAAGCTTACCATTGAAGTTGCAGCAGAAGAACTGGAGAAAGCACTTCAGGAAGCATATAACAGACAGAAAAAAAATATCAGCATGCCAGGATTCCGTAAAGGAAAAGTTCCGAGAGCTATGGTTGAGAAAATGTATGGTGCAGGCGTATTTTATGAAGATGCAACAAATGCACTGATTCCGCAGGCATATGCAGATGCTGCAAAAGAGTGCGGAGAGGATATCGTATCCAGACCGGTTGTTGATATCGTTCAGATCGAGAAAGGCAAACCGTTTATCTTCACAGCAGAAGTTGCTACAAAACCGGAAGTAACACTTGGAAAATACATTGGTGTAACAGTTACTAAAGTAGACGGAACTGTAACTGACGAAGATGTAACAGCAGCAATTGACAAAGAACGTGAGAAAAATGCAAGAACAATCAACGTTGAGGATCGTGCAATCGAGAATGGCGATGTAGCAGTGATCGATTTTGAAGGATTTGTAGACGGTGTTGCATTTGAAGGCGGTAAAGGCGAGAACCATTCCTTAGAGATCGGTTCCGGAAGCTTCATCCCGGGATTTGAAGATCAGCTGATCGGTAAAAATGCTGGTGATGATGTAGATGTAAATGTTACTTTCCCAGAGGAGTATCATTCAGAAGATCTTGCCGGAAAAGATGCTACATTCAAAGTTAAAATCCATGAGATCAAAGCAAAAGAGATTCCGGAGCTTGATGACGAGTTCGTTCAGGATGTATCTGAGTTTGATACAGTTGCTGAATACAAAGACAGCGTAAAAGCAAAATTAGAAGAGCAGAAGCAGAACGAGATTAAACGTGCATACCAGGATGAAGCAATCGATAAGATCGTAGACAAATCTACAATGGAACTTCCGGATGCAATGATCGATACACAGTGTGAGAACATGCTCAACCAGTTCGCACAGCAGATGGCTCAGCAGGGACTGTCCATGGATCAGTACCTTCAGTTCTCCGGTCTGACACTGGATCAGTTAAAAGAGCAGGTTCGTCCGGATGCAATCACACGTATTAAGAGCAGCCTTGTTCTTGAGCAGATTGCAAAAGAAGAGAATATCGAGATCACAGATGCAGATGTAGATGCTGAAATCGAGAAAATGGCAGCAATGTACAATATGGAAGCTGACAAGCTCAAAGAGTACATGGGCGAGGATGAAAAAGAGAACATGAAACAGGATCTTGCTGTACAGAAAGCAGTTGAGCTGATCACAGACTCCGTAAAACCTCGTGCAAAAGCAAAAACTAAAAAAGAGAAAGAAGCAGAAGCTGCTGAGGCAGAAACAGCTGAATAATTCTCACAAAAAGCAGGGAGATGAAATCCTGCATTACAAAGTGAATAATACAAAAGCAGATCGTGCCGGCGAGGCCGGTCTGCTTTTCATGTTTGAGAGGAAATTACATGGAATTTCCTGTTGAATTTCAAATAATCAGATAAGATAATAGAAATAATAGGAGGTAGCAATATGAGTTTAGTACCTTACGTTGTTGAGCAGACAAGCAGGGGTGAGCGGAATTATGATATTTATTCCAGATTGTTAAAAGATAGAATCATTTTTCTTGGAGAAGAAGTGAATGAGACTACAGCAAGCCTGATCGTAGCACAGCTTCTCTTCCTTGAGTCTGAGGATCCGGGCAAAGATATTCAGTTATATATCAATTCTCCGGGTGGAGTGGTTTCCTGTGGTCTGGCTATTTATGATACAATGCAGTATATTAAATGTGATGTTTCAACTATTTGTATCGGCATGGCAGCAAGCATGGGAGCTTTCCTGTTGGCCGGCGGAACAAAAGGAAAACGTTACGCACTTCCAAATGCAGAAATCATGATCCATCAGCCGTCCGGCGGAGCAAAAGGACAGGCTACCGATATTCAGATCGTAGCTGAGAATATCCTGAAGACCAAAGAACGCTTAAATCGTATTTTATCTGAAAATACAGGTCAGCCTTTTGAAGTAGTAGCTGCAGATACTGAGCGTGATAACTATATGACTGCAGAAGAAGCAAAAGCTTACGGTCTTATTGATGCCGTAATCACAAACAGACAGTAAAATGTAGCGTGGGAGTAAGATTGAATGGCAGGAAGAATAAATCAGGGCGATAAAATACGTTGCTCTTTTTGTAATAAAACCCAGGATCAGGTACACAAACTGATCGCGGGACCGGCAGGCATCTATATTTGTGATGAGTGTGTTGAGACCTGCAATGATATTCTGGAAGAAGAAATGCAGGACTTTGAAGAAAATGATGATATGGATATCAATTTGCTGACACCGGAGGAAATCAAAGCATTTCTGGATGACTATGTCATTGGACAGGATGAGGCAAAGAAAGTATTATCCGTAGCGGTATACAATCATTATAAGCGAATTCTGGCAGATCCGGATCTGGATGTAGAGCTGCAGAAAAGTAATATTCTGATGCTTGGCCCAACTGGTTCCGGAAAGACATTACTGGCACAGACACTGGCAAAAATCCTGAATGTGCCGTTTGCAATTGCAGATGCAACCACATTGACAGAAGCTGGATATGTCGGTGAAGATGTGGAAAACATTCTGCTGAAGATCATCCAGGCAGCAGATTATGATGTTGCCAAAGCAGAATACGGTATCATTTATATCGATGAGATTGATAAAATCACACGTAAGTCAGAAAATGCATCTATCACAAGAGATGTTTCAGGCGAAGGTGTACAGCAGGCGTTATTAAAAATTCTGGAAGGAACCATTGCATCTGTTCCTCCACAAGGCGGCAGAAAGCATCCACAGCAGGAACTGATCCCAATTGATACCACCAACATTCTCTTTATTTGTGGTGGTGCCTTCGAGGGTATTGATCGTATTATCGAAAATCGTATGGATCGTGGTTCCATCGGATTTAATGCAGAATTGACAGGAGAGAACGATAAAAATATCAGTGAACTTCTGAAAGATGCACTTCCGCAGGACTTTGTGAAATTTGGTATGATTCCAGAATTTATGGGACGTGTGCCGATCACTGTTTCACTGGAAGCATTGGAGCGTGAGGATCTGATCCGTATTTTAAAAGAGCCGAAAAACTCTTTGCTGAAGCAGTATCAGAAACTGTTCTCATTAGATGATGTGGAACTTGTATTTGAAGATGGTGCTTTAGATGCAGTAGCAGACCTCACTATTAATCGAAAGACAGGTGCGCGTGGTCTGCGTGCTATTATGGAAAATGTTATGATGGATCTGATGTATCGGATTCCGTCTGATAAAAACATACAAAAATGCACGATTACAAAAGATATGGTAGAGGGGAATGGAGAAGCAATCCTGGAGTATCGTAATCAGGCAAATGAAACAGAGAAATAAAAAGAAGGAAATACAGCTAAAAACTGTTTTCCGTTTTGCAAGGGCGGGGTCAGATATGGCACCGCCCGTTGTGGCATAGAGAGAGGAACAACATGGGTGAAATTTTGAAAGAATTACCAGCCGTAATTTTGCGTGGCTCAGTATTGTTGCCAGGCGTGGTATCACATTTTGATATCAGTGCCCAAAAGTCCATTCATACAGTGGAAGTGGCAATGAACGGAGACAATTGCATTTTTCTGGTAACACAGAAGGATATGCAGACAGAACATGCCACGCAGGATGATGTGTATGCAATCGGTGTCATTGCAGAAATCAAGCAGATTGTTAAAATGCAAAATCATATTGTGCGGGTAATTGTCGAGGCGAAAGAAAAGGCCGAACTGGCTTATTTTATAGACAATGATGAGTTGTTGAAAGCACAGGTTGTGCTGGTGGATGAAGAAGAAAAAGAAATAATTGCACCGGAAGTCGAAGAAGCAATGCTGCGTGCGTTACAAGAAGAACTATTGAAATATTGTTCTTCTAATCCGAAAATCGGAAAAGAATTGAAAAAGCAGGCGGATGGATTAAATGAAATCCACAGCTTTATCCGTATTGTGGCAGGAAATCTGCCAATCAGTTATGAAAAACGTCAGAAATTATTAGAGACAGAATCTTTGACAGCGCAATATGAGACTCTGATGGAGATTTTGCTTTACGAGACAAATATCATGCAGATCAAAAATGAATTGCAGGATAAAGTAAAAGAGCGGATAGATAAGAATCAGAAAGAGTACATTCTCCGAGAAGAAATGAAAGTGATACGGGAAGAACTGGGCGAGGATAATACTACTTCCGACATCAAACAGTTTGAGGATAATCTGGAGAAGCTGGATGCAGATGAGTCAGTCAAGGAGCGGATCCAAAAAGAAATTGCCCGTTTCAAAAACGTGGCAAACAATCCGTCAGAAGGAAGTGTTGTGCGTGGCTATATTGAAACACTGCTGGATCTTCCATGGAACAAAAAGTCAGAAGATAATACTGATCTGAAAAATGCAGAGCAGATATTAAACGAAGATCATTATGGTCTTGAAAAAGTAAAAGAGCGTGTGCTTGAATTTCTGGCTGTCCGTGGATTGACAAAAGGCGGCGAGAGCCCGATCATCTGCCTTGTAGGACCTCCGGGAACAGGTAAGACAAGTATTGCCCGCTCCGTGGCCAGAGCATTGGATAAAAAATATGTACGAATTTGTCTGGGCGGTGTGAAAGATGAGGCAGAAATACGCGGACACCGCCGCACTTACGTAGGTGCGATGCCGGGACGACTGATTCAGGGAATACGTCAGGCTGGCGTGAAAAATCCACTGATGCTGTTGGATGAGATTGATAAGATGAGCAGTGATTACAAGGGAGATCCATCTTCTGCAATGTTGGAAGTACTGGATTCTGAGCAGAATTCCAAATTTATTGATCATTATGTAGATATGCCAGTAGATTTATCGGAAGTGCTCTTTATTGCAACAGCTAATGATGTACATACGATTCCACGACCATTACTGGATCGTATGGAGTTGATAGAAGTATCAAGTTATACAGAAAATGAGAAAATGCATATTGCCAAAGAGCATCTTTTGGAAAAGCAGAAAAAGAGAAATGGCCTTGGGACAGAGCAGCTTACAGTTTCGGATGAAGCACTGCACCAGATCATCAGTGGATATACCAGAGAAGCAGGCGTACGTAATCTGGAGCGAAAACTGGGCGAACTGTGCAGAAAGGCAGCCAAAGAGATTTACGAAGGAAACTGTATGGAAGTGCATGTGGAAAAGGAAGATCTGGAACAATATCTCGGAAAAGAGCGTTTTCATGTAGACCGCATCAATGATCAGGATGAAATCGGTATTGTCCGTGGGCTGGCCTGGACCAGTGTGGGTGGAGATACCCTTCAGATCGAGGTGAATGTGATGCCGGGAAAAGGCGAATTCAAACTTACAGGTCAGCTTGGTGATGTCATGAAAGAATCTGCACAGACAGGAATCAGTTATATCCGTTCCGTGGGCGAACAATATGACATTCCGGAGGAGTTTTTTACAAAACACGATATTCATATCCACATTCCGGAAGGCGCAGTACCAAAAGATGGCCCGTCTGCAGGTATTACTATGGCAACGGCAATGCTGTCTGCCATTACAAAGAAACCGGTGCGCGCGGATGTGGCAATGACCGGAGAAATCACACTGCGTGGCCGTGTACTGCCAATCGGCGGTCTGAAAGAAAAGCTGCTGGCAGCAAAAACGGCAGGGATACGTACTGTATGCGTTCCGTCTCAGAATGAAGCGGATGTGGCAGAAATTTCAGAAGAGATCAAAGATGGCCTGCAGATTTGTTACGTGAAAAAAATGGAAGATGTGCTGAAAATAGCAATGAATGGAGAAAATAATGATCATTAAAAATGTTTCACTGGAAACGGTATGTGGTTATACCAGTAAATTACCGAAAAATACGAAACCGGAAATTGCCTTCGCCGGAAAATCAAACGTGGGAAAATCATCCCTGATCAACGCATTGATGAACCGCAAGGCACTGGCACGTACTTCCGGTCAGCCGGGTAAGACACAGACCATCAATTTTTACAATGTTAATGATGAACTGTATCTGACAGACCTTCCGGGGTATGGTTTTGCAAAAGTATCTCAAAAGGAAAAAGAAAAATGGGGCACGATGATCGAAAATTATCTGAATAGCTCAGAGCAGCTTCGGGCAGTATTTTTGCTGGTAGATATTCGTCATGAGCCTTCTGCAAATGACAAAATGATGTATGAATGGATGGTTTATCAAGGCTTCCATCCGATCATTATTGCGACAAAAGCAGACAAGATCAAACGCAGTCAGCTGCAGAAGCAGCTAAAAGTGATCCGTCTGGGTCTGAATACAGAAAAAGGAGCCATTCTGATTCCATTTTCTGCTGAGACAAAGCAGGGAAGAGAGGAAATCTGGGGTTTGGTGGATGAGATTTTAGCATCTTCAGGAGAGACAGATGAAGAATAAATACGTATTTACCACCATTTTATTAGCAATGATCTTGTTTGTCGGAAGCATATTAACGACAGTTTATGTCAGAACAGAGCAAAAAAAGGAACAGGCAAATGACAGCGACCTGCTGGTAGTGACATCTTTTTATCCAATGTATGTTGCGGCAGAAAATGTTATTAGAGACGTGGAAGGTGTGACACTGAAAAACTTAAGCGAACCGCAGACCGGCTGTCTGCATGATTATCAGCTCACGGCAGCAGATATGAAACTGTTGTCCAAAGCAGATGTGTTTATCGTAAACGGCGGTGGCATCGAGTCATTTTTATCTGATGTGGCAGAATCTTATCCGAATCTGAAAATCGTTCAGGCGTGTGATGGTATTGATTTACTTGAATCCGCAGAAGGAACGGATGAACATAGTGAAGAAGATGCCCATGTAGAGTCTGATATTCATGTAGAGTCTGATATCCATGATGAGGATGCGGATCACGATGATCATGACCATTCCGAGCATTCTCATGGTGATGAAAATGCCCATGCATGGATGAATTTAGCAGATTATCAGATTCAGGTGCAGAATATTTGCAATGGGCTTTCTGAGGCTGACAGCTCCCATGCAGAGCAGTATGCCGAAAATGCACAGATCTATCAGGGGAAAGTGCAGAAATTGCAGGAAGAGGCAGCAGAAGTTGCGTCACAGATTGCTGCACAGCCGGTAGTGGTTTTTCATGAAGCATACGAATATATTGCACAGGAGTACGGATTGCATCTGGTGGGAGAGATGAATCTGGATGAAGAGCGTCAGGTCAGCGCCGGTGAAGTGGCAGACATTTTACATACCATAGAGGAAGACCATGTTTCTGTCGTGTTGGCAGAAGAACGCTATGGTGCAGATATGGGTGAGATGGTAGCAAAACAAAGTGGCGCAAAAGTCATTTATCTGGATACACTGACACGGGGGGATTATTCAGCAGACAGTTATCTGGAAGGCATGAGAAGCAATATTGAACAATTGAAAGAGGCATTCCAATGATGAGAAAAATTATACAACCCTGTGGTCTGCATTGTATCAAAATGCAGGATATCGGTGTGACCATTGGCGAGCAGACGATATTGCAGCATGTAAACCTGCATATTCACTGCGGTACACTGGCTGCCGTTATCGGAAAAAATGGCGCAGGAAAATCTACATTGATCAAAGCAATTCTCGGTGATATTCCGCACACTGGAACGATTGAGTTCAAAGACCGTGAAAACGGTCGTATACAGAAAATGCGAATCGGTTATGTTCCTCAGTCGCTGAATATTGAGAAAAAGACACCGATCAGTGTGTATGATATGATTGCAAGCTATCAGAGCCGTTATCCGGTTTTTTGGAAAAAAAGCAAAAAAGTTTATAGAAAAATAAAAGAACATCTGGAAATTTTTAAGGCAGAAGATTTGATTGATAAGCAAGTGTGCAATTTGTCTGGCGGCGAATTGCAGCGCGTACTGCTGTCTATGGCAGTTATGGATGAGCCAAACCTGCTTTTGCTGGATGAACCGGTTTCAGGAATCGACCAGAATGGTATGGATCTGTTTTATCATACGATTTCTGAGCTCAAAAAGCATTATGACCTGGCAATTATTCTGATTTCACATGATCTTGACTATGTGGCTCAGTACGCAGATCAGGTCATTTTGATCGATGGAACTGTGAAAAAACAAGGAACAGTGCGTCAGGTATATGAGAGTGAAGAATTTCAGGAAGTGTTTGGCAGATTTGATCTGGAAAATTACAAACCAAGCCGTCAGGTAAAAGAACAGCAGAAAAAAGAAATTACCATGCCGAAACATAACCATGATTTATGGAAGGAGGAAGAGTAAATGAGTGGAATTACCTCCTTATTTCAGTATGATTTTATGGTCAGTGCATTTGTTGCAGTCCTGATCATTACACCATTATTTGGAATTCTGGGGACAATGATCGTTAATAATAAAATGGCATTTTTCTCTGATGCACTGGGACATTCAGCCTTGACAGGAATTGCGGTTGGTGTGGTATTTGGAATTCCGGATACAAATCTGTCCATGGTGATTTTTGGCATTGCATTTGCTCTTCTGCTAAACTGGATCAAAAGCAAGAGTACAGCATCCACGGATACAATTATTTCTGTATTTTCCTCCTGCTGTATTGCTATTGGTCTGGCAATATTGTCCCGTGGCGGAAATTTCAGTAAATATTCCAGCTTGTTAGTGGGAGATATTTTAAGTATTACACGCAGAGAAATCGTATATCTGTTTTTGATATTTCTTGCTACGATTGTATTTTGGATTTTATGCTATAACCGCCTGCAGGCCATCAGTCTGCATCGCACATTGGCAAAAAGTAAACATATACGGATTCGGCTGATCGAGAATCTCTTTTCTGTATTTATTGCGCTGATGGTAATGCTGTCCATTAAATGGGTTGGTATTCTTATTATCAATGCGTTACTGATCCTTCCGGCAGCATCTAGTCGGAATATTGCAGAAAATCTGAGAGAATATCATTTCTTTTCGATTTTGTTCTCGATGTTTTCAGGGATTGTTGGACTGTTTATCTCCTATTATACAAATGTGGCAACAGGTCCGATGATCGTAATTATTGCGTCTGTGATCTTTTTTGCGACGTACTTTTATGGCAGAAACCGGTAATTGTTTGCGTGGTTTGTGTGGCTTGCGTGGATGAAAAATTTTTAGAGATTTAGGTTGTGAAAACGCCAGTCAGCAATCTTACCTCTGCAGCTAATAATCGCTTGCCGAGGAAAGATTGCCTGACTGGCGTTCCTTTACGTTTACAAATATCCTAAAAATTTTTCACCACACGGCACTGCGTGTCGCACTCATGTTGCATGACGCGCCTCTCGCAGCAAGAATGCCGAGGGCATTCTTGAATGCTTGCCAAGTATTTTGGGTGGTTAACTTCCACTGGGTAAAGTGAATTTCCAACACAAGACCTGAAAATAAGAATTGTACAAAAAATTGCCACAATTCACACAATAGCGGTAAAAAGTGGAAGATGACCTACTTTGACAAAACCCCCCGAAACATGTTGACTTCTGCCGTGGGCAGTGATATTATAAGCAAGCTGTCGCTGATGCGGCAGTACATACAGAAGAAAAGTACGGACGAAAAACGGCATGGGATGCGACAGTCAGGTCTTGAAAAACTTCTGGATGGCAAAAAAAAGTTGTTGACAGGCACTTGAAAATCTGATAAGATATAAAAGTTGCTGAACAACAGCAGGACACAAAGAACTTTGATAACTGAACAGTGAAATAACCTTGAAAGATTCATTGAGAACAGCGAAGTAATTCGCGATTTAAAT
>CAKREL010000052.1 GCA_934317205.1 uncultured Eubacterium sp. | reverse complement strand
AAAAAACTGAGATGTTCGATTTCTCAAACACCTCAGCGCCCCTGCCAAGAATCGATGCGACAGGATTTGAACCTGCGACCTCTGCGTCCCGAACGCAGCGCTCTACCAAACTGAGCCACGCATCGCTATCATATTTTCCGTAGTGCGTCGCCGCACTACTTGATATATAATACAGAAAAAGGTGTTGTTTGTCAACACCTTTTTTTTATTTTCCAAAATAATTGTTAATCCCCTGCAAAAGGCCTTCTGCCTGGGTATTTAGAGTTCCATCACTGTGGTCAGAACATGCATTTCCAAGTTCCATATCAACCGATGGGATTGTGCTGTAAGACGTTTGTGTCAGATCAATGCTCATACTTCCGCCACCATGGATCTTGCAGCCTTGCGCCCGCAGACCATCTACCAAAGATGTACCCAGTGCATTGTGCTGCTGCCAGTGTGAAGCCACCGGCTCCATCCCTTTGATTCCATCGGGTACAGATATATAAAAGCTTCCTTTATCATAGTTCAATCCATCACCGTCCCAGTGTAAGGAAATGTGACAATCCGCCACGTTATTACAGATTACAGTTCTGGCCACGTTATCAAGCTGTACATCGGAGCTATCGCGCACCATAAGCACATCATAACCTGCTGCCAGCAATTTATCCCGCAGGATTTCCGCCATGCGCAGCGTCACACTGCTCTCCGTCGTGCCATCGTTAAATGTCATACCACCAGAAACAGCAGTAGCTTTCGTTGCACCTGCTGCTGTACTTCCGCCGGTTGTCTTTGCTGAGCCATCCGGGTGACATAAAGTTTTGACACTGCTTCCACCGGAAGTTCCATGACCTGCGTTGACACCAACTACAATTCCATTTCGGTTTCCACCCGCTTTATACATCACAGCTGCCCCGGAATGAATGACCGAATTTCCTGCATACTGCCAGTTTCCATCCAGATAGATTTCCTGACGGTCCGCATAGCTGATCGGTACACTCGATGCAATCGTCTGACTGCTGTTGTCCTGTGAGTTTTCCTGTTCCTGCTGCTGAGTCTGTTCATCCTCTGTATTTTGTGTAACATCCCCCTGTACTTCTTCTGATTTCGGAAGTTCCGCCTGCTCTGACTGTTCTTCTGACAGTTCCGGCGTTTCGTCTTCTGAAATGCTGGTTTCCACGCCAGTTTCACTTGTAACGCTCTGTACATGATTCGAGGATACTTCTTTTTTCCCGCAGGATGACAGTTCCACTGCCAGTATCCCTGCAAGAGCTAACATCACTAGTCTTTTTTTCATACAAATACCTTTTCCAAATACATTAGATCTGCAACAATTTCTTTTGATAGATGATAGAGAACAAGCTCATCATTTATTTGCTGCGTTATTTTTCCTGACATCCCGGGCAATGACTTCCCAGATGCTCATCAATCAGCTGTTTTAAAGTTACACTATCCACATAATCGGAAATAACTTTATACATGCCTTCCCAGAAACCTACTGTCGCGCAGTCGTGATAACGCTCACACTCATTTTCCGGTGTCTCCAGACACGCTATCGGTGCGAAACTTCCCTCGATGGCACGCAAAATCTCTCCCGCTGTGTACTTGTCCGCTTTTCTGCTGAGACGATATCCGCCCTGGGCTCCACGTACACTTCTTACCAGTCCGGCACGGTGCAGCGGTGTCACGATCTGTTCCAGATATTTAATAGAAATATTCTGACGCGCAGAAATATCCTTCAGTGAAATATATTTATCTTCGCCACCGTTGATGCCAAGATCAACCATCAGACGCAGCGCATATCTGCCTTTTGTTGATACTTTCATGTTGCTCCCTCCTTGCAATCTATACCATAGCTTATTCCGGACAGAAATCATAAAATCATGCCTTCTATCTCCTTCTCCTATGGCTTCTTGTAAATTCTTATATTTCATTATATTCCTACATGATATATAGTATTTATTTTAATATACTTTTCAGATTCTTGCAAGGCAGGAATTTTCATCATTGAAGTTTTTTAGTAATTTCAAGTCGAACGCACGTGAGACTTGGTGCGTGATTCTGGTCAGCGTAAGCTGACATATTCATCTCAGAATCATCTCCTATTACAAAAAAACACAGTATCCTCACAAAACATTCTCTGTCTCCTGATGATACTGTGTAATTATTATTTCTTTGCAAATGCGCCTGCGCCTAGAATCCGCTCTGCATTTTCTACCCGCTCTTTGGTCGGCGGCTTAATGCCTTCCAATGGATAGGAAAGTCCCATATTTTCCCATTTAAATACACCTAATGTATGATACGGAAGCACTTCTACCCGCTCCACATTTTTCAATGTATGGATAAAATCTGCCAGACGATGTAAATACTCATCTTTGTCATTTCGCTCCGGCACAAGGACATGGCGGATCCACACTGGTTTTCCCATATCGGACAGCTCCCGCGCCATAGCAAGGATATTGTCATTTGGCTGACCGGTCAGTTCCAGATGACCTTCCGGATCAATATGTTTGATATCCAGTAAAACTAAATCTGTATACTGCATCAGTTCTTTCCATTTGGAATAGAAAGGTTCTTTTGTAGTAAATGGATTTGCACTGGTATCTAATGTGGTGTGAATTCCCTTTTCCTTCGCCTTGCGAAACAATTCTGTCACAAAATCAATCTGAAGCAGCGGTTCTCCGCCACTTACAGTAATACCGCCCTTCTGTTTCCAGTAAGTGCGGTATCGACAGGCTTTTTCCAAAAGCTGATCTGCTGTGTAAGGCTGCCCGCCCGCCATATCCCAGGTATCTGGATTATGGCAGAACTGGCAGCGCATGGCACAGCCGGAAAGGAAAATCACATAGCGCACCCCCGGACCATCTACGGAACCGAAACTTTCCAGAGAATGAACGTAGCCTGTGATTTCTTCCATAATATATAATCTCCTTACATATGATCGTGGCAAGTACGTGAGATTACATCCATCTGCTGCTCTCTTGTCAGATCGATGAATTTAACAGCATATCCTGATACACGGATAGTGAAGTTTGCGTACTCTTCTTTCTCCGGATGCTCCATAGCATCGATCAGTTTCTCTACGCCAAATACGTTTACGTTCAGGTGATGTGCACCCTGATCAAAATATCCATCAAGAACATTTACCAGGTTGTCTACACGCTCAGCCTCGTCATGTCCCAGTGCACCCGGGTTGATAGTCTGTGTATTAGAGATACCATCCAGTGCTTCTTCATATGGAAGTTTTGCAACAGAGTTTAAGGAAGCTAATAATCCGTTCTGCTCTGCACCGTAAGATGGATTTGCTCCCGGTGAAAGTGGAGCACCTGCTTTTCTTCCATCCGGAAGAGAACCTGTTGCCTTACCATATACAACGTTGGATGTAATGGTCAGAATGGAAGTAGTCGGCTCAGAATCACGGTATGTATGGCAATATTTCAGTTTGCTCATAAATGTACGAAGTAACCATACAGCGATCTCATCTGCTCTCTCATCATCGTTTCCGTATTTTGGGAAGTCTCCGGTTGTCTCGAAGTCAACTACGATTCCGCTCTCATCACGGATTGTTTTTACTTTTGCATATTTAATCGCACTCAAGGAATCTACTACATGTGAGAATCCTGCGATACCTGTTGCGAATGTACGACGTACATCGGTATCGATCAGTGCCATCTCAGCTGCTTCATAGTAATATTTATCATGCATGTAATGGATCATGTTCAGAGTACCTACGTAGAGGTGAGCCAGCCAGTCCATCATTACATCATATTTTTTCATTACTTCATCATAATCAAGATACTCGGATGTGATTGGTGCATATTCCGGTGCTACCTGATCATGTGTTCTCTCATCCATACCACCGTTGATCGCGTAAAGTAAGCATTTTGCAAGGTTTGCACGTGCACCGAAGAACTGAATCTCTTTACCTGTCTCTGTGGCAGATACACAGCAGCAGATAGAGTAATCATCGCCCCATACCGGACGCATTACATCATCATTCTCGTACTGGATAGAACTTGTCTCAACAGAAATATGAGCTGCATATTTCTTAAAGTTCTCCGGTAAATGAGAAGAATATAATACTGTAAGGTTTGGCTCCGGAGCCGGTCCCATGTTCTCAAGTGTATGCAGGAAACGGTAGTCTGTCTTTGTAACCTGGTGACGGCCATCCATGCCGATACCTGCCACTTCCAGTGTAGCCCAAACCGGATCTCCGGAGAAGAGCTGATTGTAAGACTCGATTCTTGCAAATTTTACCATACGGAATTTCATTGTCATATGGTCGATGAGCTCCTGTGCTTCTTCCTCTGTCAGAATACCGTTTTTCAGATCTCTCTCGATATAAATATCAAGGAAAGTAGATACACGGCCAACACTCATAGCTGCACCATTCTGTGTCTTAACAGCTGCAAGGTATCCGAAGTATACCCACTGAACTGCCTCTTTCGCATTTTTTGCCGGCTGTGAAATATCGTAGCCGTAAATAGCTGCCATCTCTTTCATACCTTTTAATGCACGGATCTGTTCTGCGATCTCTTCTCTTAACTGGAAGTCACCACGACGCATACCCTGACGGTTTGTTGCATCAAAATCTTTTTTCTTGAACTCAATCAGCTGATCGATACCGTACAGAGCTACTCGACGGTAATCGCCAACAATACGACCGCGGCCGTAAGTATCCGGAAGACCTGTTAAAATTTTGTTGTGTCTTGCGACTTTCATCTCCGGTGTATAAATATCAAATACTGCCTGATTGTGAGTTTTGTGGTATTTTGTAAAAATCTCATGAATTTTTTCGCTTGGCTCATATCCATACATTCTGCAGGATTCCTCAGCCATTTTAATTCCACCGTACGGCATAAATGCACGTTTCAGTGGTTTATCTGTCTGGAGACCAACAACCTGCTCCAGATCTTTTAATTCTTCGTCAATATAACCCGGCCCATAAGCCGTCAGAGAAGTAACAACTTCAGTCTCCATGTCCAGAACGCCATTTTTTGCACGCTCTGCTTTCTGCAACTCCTGCAGCTTGCCCCACAGACGGTTTGTTGCATCTGTCGGTTCTGCCAGGAACTCCTCATCTCCATCATACTGGGTGTAGTTGTTCTGGATAAAGTCGCGGACATTTACTTCTTCTTTCCATAAACGTCCTTCAAACCCATTCCACTGTTCAAATTTCTTCATGATCGTCCTCACTTTCTGGTTAGTAACTAGTAATCATTTCCACGGCAGTAGAATAACAGAATTGTATGCAGAATACAACACCTTTTTGTTAATTTTTTATCATTATTAGCCTTTGTTTTAAGAAAAAAACAGCCCAAACCTACTTTCAAAAGTAAATTCAAGCTGTTTTCCCTATATTTTCCTATCCCCATTGTGGTTCTTCCAGTTCATCATCTGTTTTTTTCTGTTATTTTTTTGTCAATAGTGTATTTTTGTACATTGAATTTTAATCCAGTTTTTGATCACCGGCGTAATCACCCCTCGGTGCCGCTGTCGCACCGTGCAGGCACTACCACTCTAACAATTTGGAAAGCCGCAGTAATGTCAGACGGTTTCTGACATACGGACTGCTCTGGAGGGTAAGTTCTACTTTTTCTTTGTCAATTCCAAGATCGGATATCTCATGTACACAGCTTGCATCATGCAGTTTTGCATACATGTCATCGGCATCTGGCAGATCATCGATGAGATCTTCAATTTCAGGAAGCAGCTCTTCCAGATCTTCCAGATCGATGTCTTCCAACGGATTTGGAGTATTTTCTCTCAGAATCCCCTCCAACAGGCCTTTTTTCCCAAATGTATGTTCCAACAGACTCATTTCAAGTCCTTTGGCTGTTTCCGATTTTACAGTTACTTTTTTATGTCGGATAGCATATCCTAGTTTTTTGTAATAATCCGTCACAAGCAACAGACCAAGACCAACCTGCTCACCATGTAGTGCATTCGTCTTTTCATTAAGTACATTTAAATCCCACAAATGGGATACCATATGCTCTGCTCCGGATACCGGGCGCGGGCTCTCCACCATCTGCATGCACAGCCCCGACAAAATCAGCGCATACATCAGTTTCTCAATCGCTTCCCTGTCGCCAAAACGGATATCATCCAGTACTCTGCTGACATCGCGCAGTGATTTCTCTAACAGATCACATACTTCCTCACAGATGTATTCTCCTGTGACCAAATGTGCGATTTTCCAATCCAGAATGGAAATATATTTTCCAAGGAAATCGGACACACCAGAAGCGGTAAGTCTCGATGGTGCTGCACCGAAAATATCGGTATCTGCCAGAATCCAGCGCGGAGCCACAGCTGCCACAGTTTTCTTTAATCCATCCCAGGTCAGTGCTGCCACATTTGCGGCAAATCCATCCACACTGGCTGCTGTCGGCACGGAAACAAACGGAATATCGTATTCGGTTGCTGCATAGCGGGTCAGGTCATGAATAGTTCCGCCTCCGATTGCAACCAATACATCCACAGAGACACTGCTTAAGCCCCTGTCACAATAATCCAGCTGTTTCATTACTTTGTTTACACCACGGTTGTCCGCCTGAAGTCCTTCCGGATTCAGTTCAATGACCGGATAATCCTTAAATTCTTCCTCTAAAAACGGTTCCGCCGCCGTCCGCGTATTACTGTCACATATAAATACCGGATTCTGAAAATCTTCCAGAATTTCTTCCAGTTGACTCACCGCTCCGGATTCGATGACGATTTTCTCGACATCGATATTATGCTCCTTTCCGCAGGCGCACGGCTCTCTTAACTGCCCAAGGTCTACGTCCATCTATCTATCTCCTTCACTTTTTTACACCAGCAATTCCCCCGTCATATATTCTCAATTACTATAAATAGTGCGGGCGAACTATTGTTTTTTACGGTTATCTTCTATTTTCGCATATCTTGCGTTAGAACACAACATAATTTTTTATTTTATACATTAATTTCCTGAAATTGAATACCTTCTTCCTGCATCAGTCGGATTTCGGTACTCCTGCAGGTAAAAAGAAAAATCTGATTCTCCTGCTCTGCCAGCCACCGCAATGTCTGACGCAGCCGCAGCTCATCATAACTTGCAAATGTCTCATCCAGCAAAAAAGGCAATGGTTCTTCGTGCGCAAGCAGTTTCCCTGCAGCCATCCGATAGGAAAAATAGGCTTGCTGCATGGTTCCCTGACTGTAAGCCTCCGGTGCACGCTTCTGCATCTGATCCTGCATGATAATTTCCCGTCCATCTGTCACATACAGTTGCCGATGTCCTCTCCCGGTAATCTGTGACAAAATTTCTGACATTTCTTTATCTAAGGTATGTTCCAGATTTTTCGACATTCCAGCTGCAAGATGAGACATTGTTTTTGCTGCCAGCTCTAATGCCACACAGTCAGAACGCACTTCCTGCTCTTCGCTGGTTTCCAGACGCAGTTCCGCTGTCTGTTCTGACAAATTCTCCAATTCTACTTCTTTTTCCTGGATCTGACTTTGCAGCTGTTCCACGGAGCCTTCCTGGTGGGCAGCCTGAAGCTGCAATGCTTTCTTCTCTTCCTTCAGTTTCTTCAGCTGATCTTCAGAATCACTTTTTTGTTTCTGAATTTGACACAATTGCTGATCCAAACCGGTCTTTTTTTGTTCCAGTTCCACCAACCGTGCTTCCATCTCTTCAAGATCACGCTGCCTGTCATTTTGACTATGCATGGATCCACCGGTAGTTTTTGTATTTTCTCTTCCATATCTGCCTTTCTGATTTTTATGTTTACTGTATACAGATATAAGTCCGGCAAAGACTAAAACAATACAGATCACATTCAAAATTGGTGCTGCTTTCTGAAATCCATCAATTGATGCTCTTAAAACAGGTGCCAGGAGCAAACCGGCAACACCGAGCAGTAACAGTGGTGAAAAGCCCGTATTCTTGCCGGATTTCTGCTTTTCTTCTTCCGCTTCGATCCGTTCCCTTTCTAACAGATCCTTTTCCGGCGGCTCACGCCATGAACGCTTCTGCTCTAACTTCTCCCATTCTGCCTGTGTCTTCGCAACAGCTTCCTGCAATTTGTGCTCTTCCTGGCAAACGGTCTGATATTTTTTCACTATCGGTTCCATGGCCTGCGCAATTTGCCTTGTCCGCTCCTGGATATTTACATCCTGTGATCCCTGGTTTTCCTGTTTTTTCTTGAGGTCAGATATATCCTGTTCCAGCACCTGTTGTTTTACTTCCAGCTGACGGATCTGCGACATGCGTTGTTCTTCTAAATCTCGCCGCTGTTTTTCTTTATTTTTACGTTTTTGTTCCAGTTCCTGCAATGCTTCCGACAATTGAAATGCTCCGCTTCCGGTCTGAGCCAGATTACTGCGTTCATCCTCCAGCAGTCTTCCAAGTTCCCGTCCCGGCAAAAGCTGCTCCTGTCCGATACAACAAGTATTTTCATACGCCACCGCACTGACATTTCCAAGCAGCATATCCAGATCACCATATTCCACGGATAATTCTTCTCCATCCCGGACATTGACCAGGCGGGTTCGCTTTTCCTTATGATAAAAATTGCGCTCCAACAAAAATTTCTGATTCCCTGTCTCAAAAATCATAGAACCAAAAAAATATGCCGGTGTATCCCATGGCTCATATTTATTATATGTATCCAGTGTTTTCCGTACTCTGGTTTTTTCCAATCCAAACAGCATCGCTTTCAAAAACTGCATCAGCGTGCTTTTTCCCGATTCATTCGGTCCATAAATCACATTGATCCGTGGCGAAAACTGATACTGCACATTTTCCAGTTTACCAAATTTTCCAACCTTCGCCTCTTTGATAATCATTCTATGTCTCCTGTCCTTCTCCCATTGCATTCAGCATTGCCTGCACTCCATAATACAGTGCCTTTTTGCCTTGCACTGAATCAGGATATTGTTCCATCACTTCAATGTATTTCTGCAATAACGTACCATCGTACTTCTCTTTTAACTGCTCAAAATGATAATCTGGTTCCGTCTCATCCAACACACGCACTACACGTTCCATCTGGCTGATTTCCTGCAACGGCAACGAAATATCAGCATCACGATACCCTTGCAAAATAACATGAGAAATCTGATATGGCTCTCGTTGTTTCAATTCCTGTCTCACCAGTTCTTCCACTGCATACACTGACATATCCGGCGTCACATTTACTTTCTGTCGTATATATTCGCATTTTTTAATTGGATAAAAAGAAACCTGGCATCCACGCTCCGTCATTTCTCCTATCCAGAAACCATGTGGGCCAAAATCATTACAATCTGTTGGTTCCAAAGAACCAGCCATAACTATTTTTCCCGGTATCATCTGCGCTGCTTTGTGAATATGTCCAAACGCTGCATAATCCAATCCCGCTGCCATGATATCATTTGCACGGAAAGGATGATGTCTGTCATCACCGCCATGCCCCAGAAGAATCTGAAAACTTTCCTGCCGACGCCCTGCCTGTCCTTGAGTTCCCAGGTCGTTTTCTCCTTCCTTGTTCTGCATCACCTTCCGAAAGGTCTCGCTGCTATATACCTCTTTCCCATCTTCTTTATCCCAAAAACTACAGCCCCATACTGTGGTATGGATCCGTTCAAGACACACTGCTGTCAGTTCCCGTTTTAAAATAAAATGCACATTTTCCGGCCATGGAAATGTCCTGTAATAAGATTTTGCATGTAAAAAATCATGATTTCCGGCAATCAAAACAACTTCCGTATCCGGGATTTCTGCAAACCACGCCGCAATCTCCTTTAATTCCCGTTTCAGTGGCTGCCGATGAAACAGATCACCTGCGATCAGAAGCAAATCCACCTGCTGCGCATGCGCCTGCTCAATCACAAGGCGAAAACTGTTCCAGATGTCACGGCTGCGTTTTTCACTCCAGGGCATGCCTGCATCCGGAACGACACCCAGATGGACATCTGCGATATGTATAAATTTCATAATTTTTTATCTCCTTAAAAATAGCAAGCGGATATCTGTAATCTGCTCACGCTACTTGTTCATAACCAAATAGCTGTTATACAGCTTATCAGAAGGGGATTGCATCCCCTTCTGATAAAGAGAAGTTTTGCTCAGCTTATTGCTTTACGCAATTGAAGCATCGGACTTCCTTAATTTGCTCAAAACACCCATATCTTGTTTATTTCGCTACATTACATTTACCCAATCAGATTTTTACTGTTCAATCTGCTTCGCCAGAAACAACGCTGCCGCCTGCGCCAGCTTTCCCTGCAGCTCCCCAACCTGGTTCTTTGGCTCCTCGCTGCAGAGTACCACTGCGCCAATGGCATCGCCCTCACATATGATAGTTGCCAGCGCCTGAGTCTGATATGGTATATTATCATCCAATGTCAGCTTCCGACACACTTCTTCCTCTGCCTCTGCCACCTGACAGCCCCGTGCGTCAATGAACGCTTCCATTTCCCGACTGACTGGCTTGCCATCATAATTCTTTTTCCCATTTCCGGCTGCTGCAATAATATGATCCCGATCCATTACGCAGACCAGACTTCCGGATGCAACCGCCATACTCTCTGCATACTGAGCAGCAAAGGTGCTTAGTTCCCCAATTGGAGAATATTTTTTCAATACTACCACACCATTTTGATCCGTAAAAATTTCCAGTGGTTCTCCCTCACGGATGCGCAATGTACGACGGATTTCCTTCGGTATCACCACGCGCCCCAGATCATCAATTCTACGCACAATTCCTGTTGCCTTCATATAACAAAAGCCTCCTATTTCCTGTAAAATTCCCCTTACCTCTGACTTTCCATAACTTTATTGTATATCTAGTATGTGGAAATAGAATCCAATTATACAAGAAAGTCAATACAGTTTTAAGCCAGGCGGATATTCGAAATTCATTCACGAAATCCTGCTGTAGAACTTATGCATCTACAAGACTCTCAGAATCTGTATGTGTCCGATGTACATGCTTCCGTACAAAATAGAAACAAATGACCTGCATGATGATCGTCAATATCCATGACACTGGGTAGGAAATGAACAAAATCGACAAAGATCTGTGATTCGGAAAAATACCGTAAATCCAGACAATTCGTGTTCCTACCGTGCCGATCACGGATAAGATCATCGGTACTGCGGAGTATCCCATACCACGCAATGCACCAGGAAATAAATCCATCAATCCACAGAAAAAATACGTTACTGTTGTATACAATAAAATTTCCATTGCACACTGAATTACATCTGGATCTGCCGTATAAATCTGCAAAATCTCCGGTCCAAATACATATACAGCGACACCGAGCACAAAGGAAACACTCACCGTTAAAATGATACAGTCCCGTAATACCCGATCCATTCGTTTCAATTTTCCCACACCATAGTTCTGGCTGGTAAAACTCATACATGCCTGCGTTACGGAATTGACCGACACATATAAGAATCCAAATAGATTGTTTGCTGCTGTATAACCTGCCATCGCAGTAGAACCAAAGGAATTTACAGAAGACTGCAGCAATACATTGGACAGGTTAATCACTGTACTCTGGATTCCCGCCGGAATTCCCACCTGAAAAATCTGCAGCATATATGCCTTTTTGATCTTTAATTTTGAAAAATGCAGCCGATAACTGCTTTCCGTATTATGCAGACACTGTAAAACAAGCACACAGGAAATCATCTGAGAAATGACTGTTGCAATACCGACACCTGCAACTCCCATATTAAATTTAATAACAAGGAGCAGATTCAGTACCGCATTGGTACCACCGGAGACAAGCAAAAACATCAGTGGCCGTTTTGTATCTCCAACCGCACGCAAAATTGCTGCTCCATAATTATACAGCATAAAAAATGGCATTCCGCAGAAATATATTCTCATATATAATGTGGATAGTTTAATTACATCATCCGGAGTTCCCATCAGCTCCAGGGCACCTTTTGCCAAAAATACACCGGCAAAAGCCACCACGATACCACTGACCAGCGCCAGTGCAATAGCTGTATGTACCGTTTCTGACATCTCTTTTTCTCTGCCTGCTGCATAGAAACGGGCTGCCAGCACGTTTGCCCCCAACGAAATACCAATAAATAAATTTACAAATACATCAATCAGTGCTGTAGTCGACCCTACAGCTGCCAATGCCTGGCTGCCGCTAAATCGTCCCACTACAATAATGTCAACCGCATTAAACATCAACTGCAAAACGCCAGACAACATTAGCGGCAGTGCAAAGGAAATCAATTTATTCATGATTGTACCGTTGCACATATCAATCTCATATTTATTCTTCTTCACGCTACCCTCTTCTTTCTAACCTTATACTTGAGATACCTAAATTTTCTGTCCAAGCCGAGCACACTTAAATCTCCATATCTGACCGGATTGCCCAGCGCATTTTTGTGGAACGTGCACGCCCATTCTGTGCGCATTCCTGTGCGGAAGGACGAATGACATCCTTTGCATAATCCTCATAAATGCCAGCCTTATAACCATCTTTTAAAGCTTTCTTTACCAGCCGGTCCTCCCCGGAATGAAACGTCAGAATTGCCACTCTTCCACCCGGTTTCAAAGCACCCGGAAGCTTCTCCATAAATTCATAGAGCACTTCAAATTCCCGATTCACATCAATGCGAAGTGCCTGAAATACTCTCTGACATGTTTTTTTCACAGTGTCTTTCCGTTCCTTCTCCGGAAGGAAATCCAGTGTTTTTTCGATAATCTGGCGAAGTTTTGTCGTCGTATCGATACGGTTTCCTCTGCGCACTTCTTTTAGGATTGCTTCTGCAATCTCTTCACAATATGGCTCATCTGAATTTTCATCCAGCATTCCGGCTAATTCCTCAAAAGAAATATGATCCAGCCGCTCTGCCGCACTCATTCCTTTTTCCTGATTCAGCCGCAAATCCAGCGGTCCATCTACTTTATAAGAAAAACCACGTTTCGGGTTATCAATTTGCATGGAGGATACCCCCAGATCTGCCAGAATAAAATCAAAACCACCAACTTCCCTGGCGATTTCATCAATGGTGCAAAAATTCTGCAGCTTTACTGTCAGCATATCTTCGCCAAATCCCTGTTCCTCCAGACGCTTTCTGGTCTTTGCGGATTCTTCCGGATCCACATCGGTGGCATACATATGACCTTCTCCCTGAAGGCACTCCATCATAGCTTTTGTATGTCCGCCATAACCTAAGGTTGCATCAAAACCAATCTGCCCCGGTTTAATTTCCAGAAAATCAATAATTTCTTTTACCATAATCGAGATATGCATCCCTGCAGGAGTATTTCCTTTTCGAATAACATGCTCAATTGTATCTTTATATTTTTCAGGCTGTAATTCCTTATACTTTTCCTCGAATTTTTTCGGATATTTCCCTTTATATCGTACACGCCGTTTGTGTGGTGTCTGTGTTTCGTTTCCCATTATAAGCCCTCTCTATCTTCTCTGTTAATTGCTTCTCGTTTCATATCTTTCTATTATACAGAAGTCAAAACTGCAAATCAAGGCTGCATGACAGGTCTCTCTCTCATTGGCAAAAAACACAAGAAAGTGTGTTCTCAAACAAACAACTGCGGCTGTGAAGTAATATCCTACTTCACAGCCGCAGTTGAGATAAAAAATCCTATTTTTTAAGTTCCAGAGAGTACTTTACCAATCTCTCCAAGAGATCCACTGCACCATCAATCCCATAGCATGCACTGTTGATACAAATATCAAAATCTGCAGGATTTCCCCACTTTTTACCGGTATAATAATCATAAGAAGTTTTTCTGCGCTTATCATTACGGCGGATAAATTCTTCTGCCTCTCTGCGTTCCTGCTGATTCAGAAGCATCTTTCTGCGTACACGGTTTTCATACGGAGCACCGATAAATACACTCAGACGCGGAATATTGTTTGTCATCAATACATGACCACAGCTACGGCCTACAATGACACAGTCACCGGCCTGCGCAATGGTTTTGATCACACGGCTCTGCTTAATAAAATGTGCATCTTTGCCGCCGATTCCAGGCATTTTCTCATCCATCTCATCGATCATCAGATCTATCACTGAATCATCATAGAAAGAAACGCCCAGCTTTTCTGCCAGTCTGCTTCCGATTTCATGCCCTCCGGCACCGGTTTCACGGGCAATACATACAACTGTATGATTTCCTTCTCCCTTATACATGAGACCATAATGATCTTTTGTAAAATCTTTGGAAATCTGATCGCGAAAACTATCATCTTCCATCACAGACACAACATCCTCGCATAAATGCTGATAGCGGATAAAGAATTCCTCATAACGGCCATCTTCTTCCTGAATGATCTTGATCATATTTCCAATCAGGATCAGTTCATCTTTCAGTTTCTCAAAATCTCCCTTCTCAATATCTTTCAGGATCTGCTTCTCTGAAATATGTTTCGGCCCGGGAAATACCTTGCCAAGCTCACTTCCGGATGCTTTATAAACATCTGTATCCAACAAATAAAAACGTTCTGCCAATTCTCTATAATTCATGCTTTTCCCCTCTGCCTTCATAACATCATTTCTCCTTTCTCTTCAAGCTCAATGTTGTATCACCATTACTATTTTTCAAAATAATAGAATCCTGATTCTCATCTGTCTCATAATTATATACAGAAGAATCGCTTTCCCCAATCAATTCAAACTGCTTTTTGTCTGCTGCATATTTCATGTGTACACCAAATACAAATGTTCCATCTGCATTCAGTTTCACATACGCACCGCCATCTGATGTATATTCTGCATCAAATGCTGCGTCTGTCATGATTTTGTCATCGCCGCTTTTCAGCTTCATAATCGTACCTTTTGAAAAATCCGCTTCTTCTCCTTCGGTATATTTACATCTTGTATAAGTACCATCCTCGTTTTGCTGCAATACATAGGAATCATATGCGAGCTGACTATCGCTGCTGCTTTCTGCATTTTCTTCTCCGTAGTAGATCAGATTCAAAATCCGAACGCCGGCGTCGTTAGTCGTCAGTGTATACATACCTGTGTATCCATAATCACAATTGCCATCCTTATCCAGATCCATCTGTATCTTTATCGTATCTCCAGCCGTGTAAACGCCTTCAAATTTCACCTTTGATTTTACCGAAGCCTGTGCCGCCTCTTCTGCAGCACTCCCGCCTGATGTTCCTGCATCTTTTGTTCCGCATCCTGCAAGCGCGACCATAGTGATCAGTAGCACACTCAGTAATTTTCTAACAGTTTTCTTCATCATATCTGTTCCTCACAATTCAATTTATGTAATTTACCCACACTATCCATCGCCATGCATACATGGTATTAACATATTTTTCTAATGAGCAAATTCCAATTTTATTTTACCACTTTTGTCTATTTTTCACAACCCATCACCACTTTTTTGCTATTTTTTCACACATTTTTCGTTTTTTCTGATACAATAATACTGTTTCAGCCATGCGCTTCATAATGCATATTTGCTGCAAAACGGTCTGGAACAATTGTGAATGATTATATTTTATCTACATGCTATTTTCTGAAAGGATTTTACACATGAGCAAAAAACAACCACGCAATACAAAAGGAAAAATCATCTCCGCTGCATGGAAACTGTTTTATGAACAGGGCTATGACGATACAACCATCGACGAGATCATTGCTGAGTCCGGCACTTCCAAAGGCTCTTTTTATCACTATTTCGAGGGAAAAGACGCCCTGCTTGGCTCTCTTTCTTTCCTTTTTGATGAAAAATATACCGAACTTGAAACGCAGCTGGATCAGTTTTCCACCCGTTATGAACAGTTGATCTATCTAAACCAGGAACTTTTTTCTATGATTGAAAACAGTATTTCTCTGGATCTGCTGGCGAGGCTGCTGTCCACTCAGCTGATCACCAAAGGAGAAAAGCATCTGCTGGATCGCAACCGCTACTATTATAAACTGCTGCGCCGTATTATCCGGGAAGGGCAGGAAAACGGGGAATTTCGTATGAATCTGTCCGTCAATGAAATGGTGAAACTGTATGCGATCGCAGAACGTGCACTGCTTTACGACTGGTGCATCTGCAACGGAGAATATTCGCTGAAAACCTATGGTTCCACGGCGATGCCGATTTATCTGTCACAGATTCGCAATAAAAGTGGAGCGTCAGCTTCACGATATGCGAATATTGGGTAGAATTGTGGGAGTACGAAGTACGGAACAATTCGTATGGCATCTTTTGCCCCCAACATCATGATATAAAAATAGGCTAACATCGTTAGTCTATTTTTCGTTATCGTATATGCCAAAACACAGTTTTCTTTTGTATTTATTTTTATTCTATATTTTCTTTCATAGTTTAGTCTAATTTTATATTTCCTTTATTTCAGCGTGTTTTATCAATATTTTTCGCCACATTTCTGTACTATAGTCTATACTTTATTCTGTATTGCAGTCTGTTTTTATTCATGTTATACTGGCAGAAATTTGTTGAAGTAACGTAATAAAGGAGATTGAT
>CAKREL010000051.1 GCA_934317205.1 uncultured Eubacterium sp. | reverse complement strand
CATTCATGTTATCCAATTCCTCCTAACGCAATTCCAAGAATCAACACAATAAAGCAAACTGCCACATACAAATATTTGCAAATCGGATAATAAAGTTTTGTAAACGGCTTTGTTCTTCCTTTGTTGACCTGTGCCTCCACGTATTTTTTACCACATACCCAGAAAAACATAATCGCTGCCAGTCCTGCTCCCAGCGGGCAGATATAGATAGAAAGCACATCCATCCAACCGGATACGATTCCCTGGATTAAAAGTGAAACACCCAAGCCAATCGCTCCGATAATCATACAGGCTGCTTTTCTTCCAACATGCAGTTTCTCCTGAACAGTTGCAATCGGCGCTTCATACAAATTGATCAGTGATGTCAGACCACCAAATAATACTGCCACAAAGAAAATAATGATGATCAGCCTGCCACCCGGCATGGATTTGATCAGATTTGGCAGATAGATAAACAAAAGTCCCGGTCCACCCTGATTCAACTTTGCGCCAGTCGTTGCCATCGCAGGAATAATCACCAATGCCGCCAGCATTGCTGCCAATGTGTCAAAAAATGCCACACGCCCTGCCGCTGCTGGGATATTTTCATGATCTGGCAGATAAGAACCGTAGATTAACGTTCCATTTCCAGCTACTGACAGTGAGAAAAATGCCTGTCCCAATGCAAAAATCCACGTTTTGGGATTAGCTAATGCCACTGGATCAATACGAAAAATGTAATGGTAACCCGCTGTCGTCCCCGGTTGAAATGCGATATAAATGCCAAGTCCTAAAAACAAAAAGAAAAACAACGGCATCATGATCTTGTTTGCTTTCTCTATTCCATTTCCGACGCCAAACATCAAAATTGCCATGGTAATGCACAAAATCAAAACCTGCCATCCATTATTTCCAAAAGGCGATGCCATACTGCCAAATTTATCCGCGAAATTTTCCACATGTTCCGGTGCAAGAGTTGCTCCGGTAAAAGCACCTATGGCATATTTTAAAATCCATCCCATAACAACGGTATAGCCGATGGCCATCGCCATGGAACCAACCACTGGCAGCATACCAAGTGCTTCTCCGATTTTTCTTTTTCCATGCCGCTCACAGGCACTTCCGAATGCATCGATCGGGCCGGATCTGGTTCCCCTCCCGAAACTCATCTCTCCAATGACACCGGTAAATCCGATCAGCATTACAAAAATAATATATGGGATTAAAAATGCTCCACCTCCATACAAGGACACGCGCGTCGGGAACATCCAGATATTACCCATTCCCACAGCGGAGCCAATACATGCTAAAATGAAGCCCCATCTTGACTGAAATGATTCTCTTTTTTCCATAGAATCTCCTTATCTTTTTTAAAACTATTCTATCAGTAAAGCGGACATTATCTTACATATTTTAACACACTTTTCAATTTCTATCCATGTTTTTTCCATCTTTTAATCCAAATCCTGTACGTCCAAAAGCTTTCATTATAAGTCAATATAAACAACAAGAATCCCCAAAAAAAGGATGCAGAACTTCCGTATTTTTACGAAAGTTCCACATCCTGGAACATCAAATATCTGAGCCGAACGCACGTGAAACTTGGTGCGTGATTCTGGTCAGCGAAAACTGACATATTCTTCTCAGAATCATTGCACTCTACACTTCTTATGCCTGAGGACCTGCAGAAACAAGTGCTTTACCAGCTTCGTTTCCTTCGTATTTTGCAAAATTCTTCACAAATCTCTCTGCCAGATCTTTTGCTTTTGCTTCCCACTCAGAAGCATCTGCGTAAGTATCACGCGGATCAAGGATTGCCGGATCTACTCCTGGAAGCTCTGTCGGTACTTCAAAGTTGAAATATGGGATTGTCTTTGTCGGAGCATTTTTGATATCACCATTTAAGATTGCATCGATAATTCCACGAGTATCCTTGATGGAGATACGTTTGCCTGTTCCATTCCATCCTGTATTAACCAGGTAAGCTTTTGCTCCACTCTTCTCCATTCTCTTTACGAGCTCTTCTGCATATTTTGTCGGATGAAGTTCAAGGAAAGCCTGTCCGAAGCATGCGGAGAAAGTAGGTGTCGGCTCTGTGATTCCACGCTCTGTACCAGCTAATTTTGCTGTAAATCCGGACAGGAAGTAGTACTGTGTCTGCTCCGGTGTCAGAACAGATACTGGAGGAAGTACACCAAATGCATCTGCAGACAGGAAGATTACATTCTTAGCTGCCGGTGCGGAAGAAACCGGACGAACAATATTTTCAATATGATTAATAGGATAAGATACACGGGTATTCTCTGTCACGCTCTTGTCAGCGAAATCAATTTTGCCTTCTGCATCCAGAGTAACATTCTCAAGCAGAGCATCACGTCTGATCGCATTATAGATATCCGGCTCAGACTCTTTGTCAAGATTGATAACTTTTGCATAGCATCCGCCCTCAAAGTTGAATACACCATTGTCATCCCAGCCGTGCTCATCATCACCGATCAGAAGACGTTTCGGATCTGTAGAAAGTGTAGTTTTACCTGTTCCGGAAAGTCCGAAGAAAATTGCTGTATTCTCACCGTTCATATCTGTGTTTGCAGAACAGTGCATAGAAGCGATGCCTTTTAACGGAAGGTAATAGTTCATCATAGAGAACATACCTTTTTTCATCTCTCCGCCGTACCATGTATTTACGATAACCTGCTCACGGCTTGTAATGTTAAACATAACTGCTGTCTCAGAATTCAAGCCAAGTTCTTTGAAATTCTCAACTTTTGCTTTGGAAGCGTTGTAAACAACAAAATCCGGTTCAAAATTCTCAAGTTCTTCTGCAGTCGGCTGAATAAACATATTTGTTACGAAATGTGCCTGCCAAGCAACCTCGACGATGAAACGGATAGCCATACGTGTATCTTTGTTTGCTCCACAGAATGCATCTACTACATACAGCTTTTTATTTGAAAGTTCTTTGAGTGCAAGTTCCTTTACTGCGCTCCAAGCTTCCTGTGTAGCCGGATGGTTGTCATTTTTATATTCATCAGAAGTCCACCATACAGTGTCCTTAGAATTCTCATCTACTACAATATATTTATCTTTCGGAGAACGACCTGTATAAATACCTGTCATAACATTAACTGCTCCAAGTTCGCTGACCTGACCTTTTTCATAGCCTTCCAGTTCCGGTTTTGTCTCTTCCTCAAATAATAATTCATAGGATGGATTGTGAACAATCTCTGTTGTGCCAGTAATGCCGTATTTACTTAAATTCATTTCTGCCATTTTACCTACCTCGTCCTTTCGTTCTTTAATGTAATAGAGTACTTAATTCGAACCTATACTATCATTAATGCCAGAATTTGTCAATATTTTATCAATCTTTCGGGCTGATTTTGCATCCAATTACGTACAAGATATACAATACAAAAAAATACAACTATAAGTCAAGCGATTTCGCCAAAAATATTCCGTACATCAACATGAAAATGCTTTTAAATATTCTAATCTTTGACAAAACATCTCATAATATTGTGGCAATTTTTCAAAACAGGACACCGTTATTTCTGCGATCTGATTTAATCCGATTTTTCGCACAGCTTCTTCTGCCGCTTCCTGCTGTGTCGCATGTCGTCCAAATAACGTCTGGCAGTTAGCACCTTCCATTTTGTCATAGGCATAAAAAGCCTGATTAAAATCCATCAGTTTATGCAGATGCACCGGTTTGTTTGTCTTATTATTTACCAGCACGCCCCAGTTTCCCCAATGGCGATCTGTATTTCCAATCAGATAATCTACAATATTCATCATATAATAATTGTGCCGATCCAGTGACAGCACATATTTTTTTGTATCTCGATCGTGGTTCATAGAATAAATTTCAAACGCTTCCATTGGAACAATAGAAAACTCTTTTGATGTAATATTATCGCTGACGCTGACTTCTTCTCCATCAAAAAAATCACGTTCATACAATACCTGATCCACATCAAAGCATCTGCAGATCTGACTTGCAAGCAATTCCCGTTCCACTTCATCAGTTCCACCATCTTTTAATAACCGGAACCCGTTTTCTGTTCGCTGCCACGCCTTTGGAAAACAACCATTTGTCGACAGATCCTTTGCCAGTTCTTCGTTCTGAACTGTATACTGTTTTCCATGTAATGCAATATCTATAAATGTATTATCCAAATGGTTCTCGTACAAATTAATATCAGAAAATAACACTTTTTCGCCTTTTTTTCGCACCCAGAACACATCTGTCAGCGATGCACAACGATAAGTCAACGCAATTTGTGCACGCTCACGGTCTGTTACCGCCTGCAAAACACCGATGCTGTTCAAAATCTCTTTGGCATATTTTCGATCAAGCGTCAACACACGGGTAGAACACCAAAAATAAAAATTTGTGATATTATTTACCCTTGTATCAATATCATCCGATTCCTCAAAATACAGATTATACGGTAAAAATGATTTGAAATAAATTTTGCATAATCCATTTGTATCGATCCATGCAACTCTTCGATCTGCGTGCATGATTTCATAAACTGCTGACTGTTTTTGCATCATTTTTCTCTCCACATATAAAATTCATTCTTTTACTGTTTTCTATTATACCTGTTTTACTTTTTTTGTACAATAAAAAGAGCAAGAACACTTCTCTACTATATTTTTCCCTGTATCAGATGTGAAATAAAAAATACTGCTATCCATCGCAGCAGAAATCATTTTTTCATCTGATATATATAAGACAATTGAAACATGCAAATGGTTTTCTAAAATTTGTTATTAGTCGAATATGCATGCTTTCTGATTCTTTTTTATACATAAATTGCAGAGGGCAAACGCCCTCTGCAATCATCCACTCACTATAATTCACGTACTTTTCTTAATGTATACTGCGCCAAACCAGTACTTACTATAACTGCAATTCCCCAACACCACAAAGTGAACACATCTGTCAGAAAATTCCACGGAAGCAAGAAATTAATCAGTTTGTTAATAATAAATACAATAACGATAAAATATACAATTGTCAGCAAAATCAGTTTTATTTTCTCCATATCGCTTCCTCCTTTATTTTTCTGTGTTATTTTTCTCCTATGAGTGAACTACCCTACCCATTGTCTAAAGCCAGTGGGATTGCGGTAGCCTTATTTCAATCCCAATTGTCCATATTCATTTCTTCCACATCCCCATAACACATGATTCTCATCAATATAAAAACGGTTCAGACCGGTTACTTTGTTTGTGATATAACATTTTGAAATATTAAAATCTCCTGACTAATCCTGTTCACTGAATCCTTCCGGTGCATAAAATGATTTCACTTCTTCTGCATCTTCCTGCTCCACTGTTGCCGAAATCTCTGCATTTTCTTTTTCCGAAACAGGTTCCGATATCTGTGACGGCGTCCCTTTTTGTCCGCATCCTGTAAGTAAAAATGCCCCCGCTATCAATACTGCTGCAATTCTTTTCCCCTTCAAAATGTGCACTTTCTCCTTACTCTCCTTTTTAATTATAATTCACGAATCTTTCTGATAAATCAATTATATCATAGCTAGTGAATGTAAGACAATATTACCAACACCGATAAAATTCTTAATATTTTCGCTCCCTACTGTTAATAAATCGATAATCAAATGCTGTTCCTGCAAATCCAATCTTCCATTCCACCGCCTGCTCCAACATCGACAGTGTACTGTTTTCTGAGGTTTCTATCGTCATGTGATCCAGTCTGGTTGCATGCAGATCTTTTGCAGAAAACACTACTCCCTGTATTTCCCTGGTCAGCATCCCAAGTACCTGATAAGTATGTCCGTCCATGGTAACAAAAAGTCCTGTAGCATCCGCAACACCAAACAATTCCTGTGCTGCATCTTCATAGTTATAAAACTGCCGGTCTCTTTGAAACAGTGTAATCCGGTTCTGATACATGGCTAATTCCTGCTTCTGCAATGCTGTTCTTTCCGCAAAACAATACATTCTGATTCAGAAGCGCAAAGGGTAGAATTTACCTTTTCATTTAAGCTTCAAAAAAAACAAAGTGTAGGGAATAGAAAATTCTATTCCCTACACTAATTTAAGTACAAGTTCTATGTCATTCGCAGCTTCAAACCGGAAATTCGGTCTGTACAACTCCATAACCTGCTTCCTATATTTTTTGGAACATTGAAAGTTCCCAGAAATATAGGCTTTTCGATTACTGTTCTGAGCTGATTGCTGCCTGTGCTGGGACAGGCCTGTAACGTACATTTATCACTTAAAGATTGCAGATGCTGTTTTTTTTCCAATCGGAAGCGTCTTGCTTATATACCTCATTACCGAATACCGGATTCAAATACCAGATAAATGCTCCGTGATCAAAAACAATCTGATCAACGAAATTATCAATCACAGTATCAGGTATCTTAGCCCTGGCATCAAAGGCAGTCATCTTGATAAACTCAGAAAGGCTATCTATGCGTCTGTCCTTTGCGCCATTATCTTCCAATTCTAAAACCCGTTGTCTGCATTCATCATTTAATTTCTCTAAGTTTGAAATCTGATCTTCTAATTTCTTTTTCTTGCTTCGGAAGACTTCTCTGGAAATATCTCCTTCAGAACACATATCAACCAGATTGGCAAGCTGTCTGTTCAGCTTCTCAATCTGACGATTGTTTGCTTCAAGCCGTTCTTTATCGTTTCTCTTAGGAGCCTTTACTTCAGCAACATCCTGTGCCATAGCCATAGCTTCCTTATAGATTGCATCTTTATTTCCAAGAAGCTTCTTAAAAACAAAATCGGCCTGAACCTCTAATTTCCATTCCATAAATGATGAGTTATCACAAATACCTTCAATATCAAGACCTTTTTTCAGTCTTCCTGCAGGAGTTCCTGTCCGTAACTGTCCATAGCACTGATAGATATAACTAAGAGTTCCATCATTAGCCTTATGAGCAATTCTTCGGTTCATAAGCATGACCACAGGTACAAACAAGCTTATTGCCCCACAGATGCTTGCAAGGCGACTGCCCAATTGCTTTGCCGTTCTTGTCTGTCTTCACGGACTTGTGTTTTTCTCTTAACTCCTGTGCTCTGTCAAAATCTTCCGGCGAAACCAGCTTCTCATGCGAACCTTCTACATATACCTTATCAACTGCCCCATGATTATTGATTTTCTTTTGAACCAGATAATCCGGAACGTATTGCTTACGGTATACGATTCTGCCGCAATAAAAAGGATTTCTAAGAACTCTGTTGATATTGCCGGACTGCCATCTGGTAAGGCCTGTGGCTGTCTTACGCCCTTCCTGTTCCATGATGTCCTGAATCTTACGAACACCATTGCCAGCCAGATAAAGTTCAAAGATTCTTTTCACAGTGTCAGCTTGTTCCTTATTTACAACAAGCTTATCACCAACTCTGTCATATCCAAGAATATTGCCATTGCCATATAGGACTCCATTCTTAAATGAAATCATCTGACCGGCTTTTACTCTCTGAGAAATCTTCTTGCTTTCATTCTGGGCCAAAGTAGCCATGATAGAAAGTCTAAGCTCTCCATCCTCATCATTCATTGTCCAGATATTATCTTCTGTGAACCACACCTCCACACCATATGTTTTGAGGGTTCTGGTCTGCTGCAGTGTATCCACCGTGTTTCTTGCAAACCTGGATACCTCTCTGGTAACAATTAGATCAAACTTCTTTTCTTTTGCATCCTTGAGCATTCGCATAAAAGACTCACGCTTATGAATAGATGTACCGGTAATACCTTCATCAATATATCTATCTACCAACGTCCAATCCGCATGCCTGCTCAAAATATCATCATAGTACTGCACCTGATTTTCCAATGCAGATATCTGCGCCTCATGCTCTGTAGAAACACGGGCGTAGATGGCAACTTTTCTCGCCATATCGCACCTCGCATTCCTCAATCAAGCTGTACTAGATGAGATCTAGACACAGCTTAATTATATAATTATTATCTTGTTTACTCAACGGGTATATTGCGTTTTTTCGCGATATACCGCAATTCTTCGTCTGTTATCTTTCCTTCTTTGTTAAGCTGCTTCATAATATCAAAAGCAGCATACTTAATAGCCATTTCCTCAGCCTCTGGAGGAAATGTAAGCTCTTTTAATTCCTTCATGACCATCCCTCCTAAAGCTTCTCAATGAAATAATTTTCCATGTAGGAAATCAATTCACAATGAATACGGCTTGCCTTTCTCCTGACTACAGGAACCGTTACACCAGCTTCTTCAGCAAGTGTATAGTAGTCCTTCTCCTGCTTAAGAAGCGGAATGATAATCTCCTGCTCCTTCACGCTAAGTGCATGCAGGTGTCTTCTGAAAGAAGCATATTCATCAGCCATCATCACAATGACATACTCTCTTCGCTTGAATTCCTGTACCAGAGCCGGATCTGATAAAGCATCCTCTGCTGAATTCAGTCCATTGATAGCTCCCTCAAGTATTACATCAAGAACCGCTTCATCCGCTGTAGGATTACTGTAGTTACCCAAATTCTGAATACGGACTCCAAGCTCATCTTTGTGATTGCTAGACCTTCTCTCCTTCTCAGCCTTGATCTCGTAGATCAATCTCATCTTGCAATCCTCGATGATTCCCTGGAAGGAAGAGTAATTGGAATAAATCAGCTCGGCCCTCTCCCTCGCTGACTTGTCACCGTAGTTTTCATAAAAATTAACCTTAGTGGCCATATACACCTCCTAGTATTCAGTTGTGTTTATGTCACTAAGCGCGCGCTGCTTCGTAACTTCTTTCTCTAATTCAAAATTCTTTCTTACATAGTTTGCAATTAACTTGTTGTAGCATAAATACAACACGTTATATCCTTCTGCTGTCAGTTTTCTGCACTGATCCATAGCCAGCATCGTTTTCCCAGTACCTGCAGGACCGGAAACCAGCATTCTCTTTGAGTGAAATCCCTGCATGATTATGTACTGTTCATCTGTTAAAGAAGCCAGCATCTCATCCGTTCTTTTTAACGCTAATGACATTGCCGGAACAAACGCAAAGTCACCACGAAGAATACTTACTAATCGTTCTTTATCCTCATCCTGCAAGTGTCTTCCAGAAAAATGATGTTTTTCCATCGTCTTATCCTTCCAATACTTGAAAGATTTCTCAAAAAACTTAGGCAAATCTTCTTTTGTATTTCTTTTATCAAAAGTAATTTCAGGTATACTCGAAACATAAGAAGGATTTTCAACGAGTATATCCAATGCTTTTTTTGCCTGTTCATTTATTTTATCTTGCGTTGATTCTTTAAGAATTGCATTTCCGAGAAGAGGATACTTTGCGAACAGTTTATCAGCAAATTTATACCCTTCTTTAATCTCTCTAACCTGCATATCTTTTTCGCTTGTAGTTCCCAATATTAATAACCCCCGTTTTTTGCTAAATCAATTTTGTGCTCCTATAAACGGCTTTCGTGTCAGCTCTTTCTCAACCTTATCCATTGTTTCCTGGAAACTCCGCTTCAATTCACACTCCCAGATAACAATTACCTTCCACCCAAGCTCCCTAAGCTTTTCCTGTTTTATCTGGTCGTTTTTGACATTTTTATCAAACTTCTCAAGCCAAAATTCCGTTCTCGTTTTTGGTGTTGTCGCATCTTTACATCCTTCATGCCGATGCCAAAAGCAGCCATGAACAAATATAGCCACATGATACTTTGGTAGGACAATATCCGGCTTACCGGGATATCTTTTATCATTCTTTCTGAAGCGATATCCTTTTGAAAACAGATATTTTCTGACTTCCACCTCAATTTTTGTATCCTTGCCTTTAATCCGGCTCATATTCCAGCTTCTTTTTTCAGGAGTAAGCTTATCGCTCATATTACTTCACCAGCTTTCAAGATTTCACTAATAACCAATCTTCAGTTACAACCTTAGGTGAATGTGGACTGAATGTATCATTTCCATTCACACCATTCAAATCACTATTATTACAGCTAATCTTTGGCTCAGTGCAGCTTACTACCTCCACCTTAAGAACATAATAAAAATCTGCGGATCTTTCTTTACCATCGTTAGAACCATTCTCTGTCAGTAAATCATCAAGCTGCTTTTTTGAAACCAATTCACTTGATTTTATGATTCCTTTAAGCGGCTCTATTTCATATCTACCCGTAGCATTTATATCATTCTTATAAAAGCGAATATACTTTGCTTTTCCTATATCTTCATGATGTGAATACACTGATTCACCCTTGATAGCATAGTAATAAAAAACAAAAGTCCTGCCTTCAGATAAAAGGTCTTCTCTGCTCAGCAACTCATAATAATCAGGTCTCAAATAACCGATAACACACAAATCATTATGGATATTCTTATTGTCCTTTTCCTTACCTGTAGTTCTTTTATCTAACATACTAATCGCAGGTTCACCAAGTACAAGGTTGCTATAAGACAACATTTCTTCTCAGGATAGGTCGTTCGCTTAACACGCTCACTTGGCTTCTTCTTTTCTATGACAGACAGACCATGTTCAAGGCAGATGATATCCGATAATCTCTGCAAAGCAAGACCAACAAAAAAGAAATCTCTAAACTTACGCTTTTACCTTTTATTCTGATGCATCGTGATAAGTCTTGTAGCTGCCATGCGCACTCACCTCCTTCCCTAAATCGTAGACAGGCGCTTTAGTATTTCCTTCATCACTTTCCAAAGTTCTTCCTGATGAAGTCTGATATCATCGATATCTTCTTTGTAGATACTGCCGGTTTCATTTGCTTTCTTTGCATACTGATTCATGTTGGAAGATGTGATGCCAAGAAGCCTTACAGCCTCTTTGACATCACTTAAATCCATCTGGATGAGATAACCATCAATCGCCATTTTGCGAAGATAAGCACTCTCATTTAAGATGCCGATTTCTTTCTCCCTGTCACGAATCAGTTTGGCTTCCTCAGGAGTTGCAAAGAAATGAAACTGCTCCGTTCTGTTATTCATGATTACATCTCCCTGCAGGGACAAATCACAGGAGTCTTCTTCTCAGGTTCCGGTATTGGAGCCAGCTTCACTTTTTCCTGCTGCTCTTTTATCTTCTCCATCACAGAGGCCTTGGTATCAGATACGATATCCTCCTGATCAGCCTTTTCATTGATCTCTGCAAAATCCGGCACAGGTGCTACAGGCACATTATTGATGATTCCATCAAATGAATTATCATTCTGTTCCACCATATCCTCGATGCCTCGCATATGATTTCTGCTGATAGATGGACCTGCCCCAACATCCTCGATCGGATCAATGGATTCAGGAATCTGTTCCTCTACTGCATTTCCTGTGACTTCATCCCATTTTCTGATTTTCTTTACCTTTGCCATCTGGACGCTCCTTTCTTCGGATACTTTTTATGCTGCTTGTATTGACGATGTGGAAAAAGTTTATCTGCACCCTTTACAGGCTCATAAGTTTCAATCAGATCAACAATCATATCCTTGATTTCAGCCATAAAGTCTTCCGATGCAATATCTTGTTTTTCCACCTCTAGAAGCTTCTGCTCCCATTCAGCTGTCATAGATGCTGACTGAATCTGTTCCGGCATGACAGTAATAAGAGAAATTCCCTTTTCTGTTGGAACCAGATACTTTGTTTTCTTACTGCCCTGTCTTTCTACAAAACCAATACGAACCAGCTTTTCAATAACACCGGCTCTTGTTGCAGGAGTACCAAGTCCTTTACGCTCTACCTCATATCAATCAGCTTTCCTAAATAAGGGAAAGTCAATCTACATAAAGCTTTCCTATTAGTCTCTATCTCAAATTCTGATGAGAAGTACACCAACACCTCATCCGATGCCCTGGCAACCTGATCCATAAACTGCTGATTGTAATACTTCTTAACATCCAGAGCTGTGCCATAGAAATAAGATGCTTCATATAGGGAAGGTATTTCTCTCGCCTTTGCTTCATCAAGAATCCCATAATCTTTATTCTCTAAGGCCAAAGCTATAATACTTGTTCTCAGGCTATCATTCTGCTTCATCTTATATTCAAGCAAATCATATTCAAAAGGCGGTCTTCTTTCTATGGTTGTACCTGAACCAAATGTTCCCCAATATTTTTGCTGATGCTCATCAATCAAATAAATATAATCGTTATCAATCAAATATTTCAGGAAACCATAATTTCCGAACTCAATCGCATAATCAATAACTGTCTTTCCGTACTCGTCCTCATTTAGAATTAGTTTATCCGGTCTGTCAATATATTCCTTCCAAATCTTTTTATCTTTGGAAAAGGCTACAGAATAATTTGTCGTCCTGGTAGGAGCTGGCTTGACTACCTTTCCAGCACTGAGAATACTATCAACAGAAACTTCCAATAACTCTGAGAGAATTGGCAAATCATTAATCTGTATTCCCCTTCCGACCTTTTTCATCTGACATATTTTGTTTGCTACACGTTGAATTTCGTCTGATGCCGGCTCTTCATCTATCCCATCTCTTAACTTTATATACTCAATTGCAAACTGACGATCCACACCATACTTTCTAGCAATCAGCTTTCCAATATATTCACCTATTTTGCTGCTTTCCTCTGTTCTATACATCGAAAGACACCTCCATATCACTTGCTTGATATAAGCATACACTCAGCATATAATCTCGTATATAACAAATAAGCATATGCGTAATGCATATGCTTATTCTATCACATTTTGGTATATGTTATTAGCATATATTTATATTGTGCCATTGATTCTTTGCTTGATTACCCAAACTACATCTTCCTTGTCTCTATCCGATAGCTGATCAAATAATTTTAGGAAAGAACCATACCGATTACATAGAATCTGCTCTTCTTTTTCCTCAACATAGTTTTCTAGGATGAACTCCCTTACGTCCGTTTTATAAAGCTTAGCCATATTCAATAAATCATCAACCGAAACCGGATGCTGATTGTTTTCAAATGACCTTAGAGTTCGGTCTGTAATACCTAACGCTTTTGCTGCTTCTTCTTGTGACAGATTAGCATTAATCCTTGCCTCTTTTATCATTTTTGCTGTAAAACTCGACATTTTTTAAACCTCCTTCAAGTGGAAACATGTTTCCGCTTTTGCCCCAAACGCAAAAAAGCGCTCGGGGAATTTTCTTGTTAAAATACCTCAAACGCTTCAAAAAAATGCAAACAACAGATTCAGATATACTAATCCGTTTATAGCACCTTATATTTTTTGATAAAAAAAATATAGGGAGTCTTTAACAGACTCCCTATACTAGAAATAGCTTAAATTCAAGCTTTTCCGGGAACCGGAAGGCACGGTGTTCGCCATAATATAGCTTTCCGCTCTTCCTCATGAAATCCTTTGGGATCTCAAATGTTCCTAAAAAACATGTTGGCTCAATTAACGTGCCTCGCTGATTGCTGCCTGTGCTGGAGTTAGCACAGCACATTGTTACGTTAGGTACATCTGTCTTTTTTGCTCTGCCATTCGACTGCAATGATACACTTGGTACCGAACAAACACCTGGTGATAATATCCACGTAAATGTTCCATGATCATAGATAATTTTTTGCACATATGCGTCAATTATCGTTTCTGGAATAGGCTCTTTCCTTAAAAAGGAATCCATATCTAAAAATTTTGATAATGCTTCTATTTTTTCATTCAGTTCATCTTTTTCTGCATTCTCCTCAATCTCCTTTCTCAGTATCATATTTTGTTCTCTCAATGATTTTATTTCCGTTGTCATTGATTCTTTTTTAGCATTGAATGTTTCTCTTGAAATATCGCCGTCTGTACACATATCCAGCAAAACATCCATTCGACTTTCCAATTTATTAATTTTCGCTATATTATTATCAATCGTTTTTTTCACACGTTCCGTAGATGATTCCAGTGATATAGATGATTCCAACATGGCTATTGCCGTATCATAAATCACCTGCTTATCCTCCATAAGTTTGCGGAAGATAAAATCTGCCTGCACTTCTAATTTCCATTGTGAAAAAGTATTGTTTGTGCATATACCATCAATAGAAAGCCCTTTATTTTGTCTGGTTCTGACGGTTCCTGTTCTTAACTGGTCATGACATTGGAATGTATAGTTTCTATTTCCACTAGTCGATACATAAGATGCACGCCGATTCATACGGTGACCACATATGCATTCTGTTTTTTTCACCCAGATATTTTTTGCTTTTGGTTTTCCGTAATTTCTATTATTGATTGTAGTCATGATCTCTGCAATCATCGCCTGAACTCTATCGAATTCTTCCTCTGTTACAATCGGTACATGTTTACCCATGACGATAATCTGTTCTACTTCGCCTTTGTTGCGTACTTTCTTCTGAACCAGATAATCAGGAACATATTCTTTTCGATAAACAATCCTACCACAATAGAATGGGTTTTTCAATATTTTCATAATAACACTGGCAGACCATTTTTCTTTTCCCATTGCGGTCTTTCTATGTTCTTGCTCAAGAATATACTGTATTTTTCTTGAACCATATCCGGCAAGATACAAATCAAAAATTCTTCTTACAGTTGCTGCCTGTTCCGGATTAATGACCATCTCTTTCCCAACACGATCATATCCTAAGATGTTTCCATTTCCATATACTACACCATTCAAAAAAGAAACTCTTTGACCAGCTTTAACTCGCATTGATGTCTTTTTTGATTCATTCTGTGCCAGCGAAGCCATGATAGAAAGTCGCAGCTCTCCATCGCTGTCATTCATCGTCCAAATATTATCCTCAATGAACCATACTTCAATACCATAGCTTTTCAAAATTCGGGTCTCGCGAAGTGTATCTACGGTATTTCGTGCAAAACGTGCCACCTCCCTCGTAATAATCAGATCAAATTTTCCATGTTTTGCATCGTCCATCATCTTTAGGAAATGTGTACGCTTATTGACAGAAGTTCCTGTAATTCCTTCATCAATATATCTTTGATACAATTCCCAATCCGGGTGACGGGCTATAATTTCATCATAGTATTGTATCTGGTTTTCAAGAGCAGATAACTGTTCTTCATGTTCAGTAGATACACGTGCATATACTGCAATACGTATTTTTCTCATATTCACCTCAAAACTAACAAATACCATACTAGATGTACTTAGTATGGCATTCATTATCATTCTTCCGATATGGTCTATTCAACTCGTATGTGATATTTTTCTCTTATTTTTTTTAATTCATATTCTGATATCAGATCGATCTCATGTAACTTCTTTACATAGTAATAAGCAGCAAGATTCACAGCTTCTTTATACACATGATCATAAAATTCTATTCCCTGTATTACATTTTCCTCTGTGTTATTTGTCTTTCCCATGCATATAACCTTCAGCTAATTATCTGAATGACAAATATCACAGCTAAAAGCAACCAGGGAATGATTTTTGACCACTTACCAGCTCTAAAAGATGCTGCCCATTGCTTCTCCACCAAAGCAATATCAATATCTTTGACACTTTTTTCATATGGAATAATTCTCTGAAATATTGCTAAAAACTCTTGCCGATTATAATTTCCACCCCTCACTTCAAATAGATTTTCTTCTACCAGAATCGAATTAACACAGATCTCACTTTTCCGCTTCGGATCTTCTGTGATCTGGATCAAAAAAGCCTGTTTCTTCTTATTAAATATAACGTCCGTAATATCCGAAAAATGTATCCAGCAGGACTCATATACATTTCCAACTGCCTGATAGCATCGCAAGGTCTCATCTTCAATGGCTATCACACTGTTGGTCATTTCTGTCACCTGCTCTTCATATATGCTCCGTTTCTTCCATAATAGGATAGCGGTCCAAAAGAAACTGCCTACTGCCACACACCAGCCGATATGCCAGACATGCATTCCGAATATGACTGGAAGAAACATGCATAGGATGCCTGCTAAAAGATAGACCAGCATGAAGATCAGACAATTTAGTGCCCTCTCATACGCGGTTACTTCCGCCCCCTGCTCCGGATATATGCATAACTTTTCCATACATTCATTACCTCGCAGACCGGATGACACGTGAAATGATACCGATTGCCACTTCCTTTTCTTCGTCCATTCTTGTACAAATAAAATATACGTCATCCTTTTTGCGTGGCAGTAGCTGACGGTCTTCCACCGAATGAGCGATTGCATTCGTCCCAACCTGCAGGCGGATAAAAATCAAACCATCGTGGATTCCCGTCACAGTTCCGATATACTTACCTTGTTTTTTACACGAATAACATGTGGTGTGATCCAAAGATTTTCCTTCCACCGTAATACTCAGTTTTCCACCTGCTTCCTGGATCTTCTGAATCCGTACCAGTGTCGTATCCCCTACGCGGTAATGTTCCCTGGCATCTGCCATCCACGCCTGTGCTAACTCAAACACTCTTGCAAAACACTCCAGGCCAAAGCACTCCAAACGGAGCAGATGTTCTGTGACCGCCAGGATTCTCGCTTCCACAGCACTCCCTTCCTGAATCAGTGGTGCTTCACCTTCCACTTGTGGACGGTAAAAGTTTTGCACTTTTTTCTCCATCGCC
>CAKREL010000050.1 GCA_934317205.1 uncultured Eubacterium sp. | reverse complement strand
TGCGTAACGTTTCCATTTTGCCAGAGAATGTACAACTTCTCCGATACGTCCGTCCTGCTCTGCAATGTCAAAACTTACCGGACGTTCCACACCGTTCAGGTTGTCATTTAATCCGGATGCCGGATCTACAAAAAGTGGTGCAGATACACGGGCAAGGTTCAGCTCCTGAGCCAGACGTGTCTGAAAGAAATCTTTTACTGTCTTGATCGCAATCTGAGTATCATGCAGATTGAGATCGGATTTATAACCTTTTGGAATAGTAATAGTACCCATAAAAATCTCCTCTATTATTTTTTCATATCTATTAATAATCATTCAGCAGCGTGAAATGCATATGATTCCGGATGATTATTAAGTAATGTGTGCCTATGTGCTAAGCATAAAAAACAGATGCTACAGCCATTGTCCATTATAGCATCTGGCTATGATTTTTCAAGATTTGATACTTATTTCACATAGAATAATGTAAAAAAATACACTTCGGAAAATTGCTATTGCGCGGAGGGTGACATATAATAAGGAATAACCGGGCAAGTAGCGAAAGCGGATTGCGAATGTCCGCTTTACTTTGGAGAGATGAAATAGCAGGCGGGCACCAAATTGTGAAAAGGGAGGAACATAATGGACAGAGAACGACTGGAGCAGCAGTTTGATTTTATAAAGGAAATTGATAAGGAAAAGTTTATTAAACGGCAGACAAGATTGTCTGACAATGTGCGCCGGGAAAACGATGCGGAACATGCATGGCATATGGCGATCATGACAGTGCTTTTAGCAGAGTATGCCAATGAAAAAATAGATGTATTGCGGACGGTTATCATGCTTCTGATCCACGACATCGTAGAGATTGATGCCGGAGATACTTATGCTTATGATGAGGAAGGACTGAAAACACAGCATGAGAGAGAATGCCGGGCTGCAGACCGTATTTATGCACTTCTTCCTGAGGATCAGCAGAAGAAAATGCGGGATATCTGGGAAGAATTTGAGGCAGGCGTGACACCGGAGGCAAAATTTGCACATACAATGGATAACTTGCAGCCGGCTATGCTAAATACAGTAAATGGTGGTGTGGCATGGAAGGAACGTGGGATCACATTAAGTCAGATCATGAAGCGTAATGCGCATACTGCAGATGGTTCGCAGGATTTGTGGGATTATGCCTATGAAAACTTTTTTAAGAAAAATTTAGATGCCGGAAATATTATAGATGACAGTGAAGAGCCCGGAGTGAAATGAGCAAGTAGTGAAAACGGATTGCGAATGTCCGCTTTACGTAAATTTGCGTTTGTATAAAAAGTGCAGCTTCCGGAAAGTATAGAATGTAGAAAATCACAGTGGAAGAATCACGATAGAAGGAATCAAAAAACGGTTTGTGATGATAGTAGGAAACTGTGAAAATAGATACTGACCTGGAGGAAACGGCTATGAACAGACAGAAAGCGGCGATCATCGGATGTGGTTTTGTGGGAGCGTCCACGGCATTTGCACTGATGCAGAAAGGACTTTTTTCGGAGCTGGTGCTCATTGATGCAGACCAGAAAAAAGCTCATGGCGAAGCGGCGGATATTGCACATGGACGGCCTTTTGCACATATGATGCAGATTTATGCAGGAGACTATTCAGATATAGGAGACTGCGGACTGATCATTATTACGGCAGGAGCGGCACAGAAACCCGGGGAGAACCGCACAGCACTGGTGTACAAAAATGTGGAGATATTTAAAAATATCATTCCGCAGATCACAGCACAGAATTTTGAAGGAATCCTGCTGATCGTCAGTAATCCAGTGGATACTCTGACGTATGCGGCATGGAAAATCTCAGGTTATCCGAAGGAGCGGGTGATTGGCAGTGGAACGGTGTTGGATTCGGCACGGTTTCGTTATCTGCTCAGTGAACATCTGCAGGTGGATTCTGCCAGTGTGCATGCCATGATCATCGGTGAACACGGAGACAGTGAGCTTGCTGTGTGGAGCGGCGCCAATGTGTCTGGAATCCCGATTCATGATTTTTGTGAGATCCGCGGACATTATGACCATGAACAGGCGATGGAGCAGATTTATCACCAGGTGCGTGAGAGTGCGTATCAGATTATTGAAGAAAAAGGAGCTACTTATTACGGTGTGGCCATGGCGGTAACACGGATTGCAGCGGCACTGATCCGTGACGAGGGAGCTATTTTGCCGATATCCAGTTTAATGCAGGGTGAATACGGATTGTCTGATCTGTGTATCAGTGTACCGGCGATCGTAGGCGGAAACGGTGTGCAACAAGTGTTGGAAATTCCACTAAATGAAAAGGAAAATATGAAACTCCTTCATTCTGCAAATGAATTGAAAGAACTCCAGCAGAAAATTTGGCTATAGCAGTCTGAAATAAGATAATCATATGAAAGATAAAAAGTGTGAAGGATGCTTTTGGTGTAGAAATGATGAATGACAGGAAGCAAAAGACAGAGATAGAAATGCGTAATGAAAGTACAGGCGGGAATAAAAAAGAACAGTGTTTAAAGGATGCTTTGGCACGGCATGAATCAACATTTATCGGCATGGATCAGTGTCATCAGGCAGCAGTCTGTATTCCCTTGCTGAAAAATGCAGATGGTACTTTTGATGTGTTGTTTGAAGTACGTGCTGCCACCATAGCACATCAGCCGGGCGATGTATGTCTGCCCGGCGGTATGGTGGAAGAAGGTGAGAATCCGCGGGATGCGGCATTACGGGAACTACAGGAAGAATTATTATTGAAGGAAGAGCAGATTTGCTATTTGGGGGATATGGACAAACTTTATACCGGCAGCCATCTGATCATGTATTCCTTTGCAGTGGAAGTGACAGAATATCAGAATACGTTCAGTCAGGCAGAGGTGGATGAGGTGTTTACAGTTCCGTTGGAGTTCTTTTTACATACGGAGCCGGAATGCTATTTGACACGGGCAAAAGTGGAACCCGGAGAGGATTTTCCTTATGAACTGATATGTGGCGGCCGGGAGTATCAGTGGCGCAGCCGAAAGGAAGAAATCTATTTTTATCAGTATGAGGGACATGTCATCTGGGGACTGACTGCTAAAATGATGCGGGCTTTCACAGATGTGATCAAGGGAGCGTCTTTTTATGAGCAAAAAATTTCTGCCTTGTCAGTTGAAAAAAAAACACGCACATAGTATACTTATTTTATATCTGTGCAAAGTTTTTGGAGTTAAGAAATCTACAATTAAGGCACAGTTTTAGAAAAGAAAAATCCCGGAAAAGGCTTAAAATAAGGAGGAAACAGCAGAATGGAAGCTTACAAACAGGAGTTTATCGAGTTTATGGTGGAAAGTGATGTTTTAAAATTTGGAGAGTTTACCCTGAAAAGCGGCAGAAAGTCTCCATTTTTTATGAATGCAGGAGCATATGTAACTGGTTCTCAGTTAAAGAGACTTGGTGAGTATTATGCAAAAGCAATTCATGATAAATACGGGGATGATTTCGATGTGTTATTCGGACCGGCTTACAAAGGAATCCCGATCAGCGTTGTAACAGCCATCGCGTACAGCGAGTTATACGGAAAAGAGGTTCGTTATTGCTCAGATCGTAAAGAAACAAAAGATCACGGTGCAGACAAAGGAAAATTCCTTGGAAGCACTTTAAAAGACGGTGATCGTGTCGTTATGATCGAGGATGTTACCACTTCCGGAAAATCTATGGAAGAGACTGTTCCGAAGGTACGTGAAGCTGCAAATGTAGAGATCGTTGGCCTGATGGTTTCTCTGGATCGTATGGAAGTTGGAAAGGGCGGCGAGAAATGTGCTCTTGAGGAAGTAAAAGATCTGTACGGCTTTGAGACAAATGCAATCGTAACTATGGCAGAAGTAGTAGAGCATCTGTACAACCGCGAGTGTAATGGCAAAGTTGTCATTGATGATGCATTAAAAGCCGCCATTGATGCATATTATGAGCAGTATGGTGCAAAATAAGCATCGGGGCAATGTTTATAAATAATCATAAAAAACAAATTAGACTTTTATGCAGAATATTATTTGTGCTGTATATCGCCGGTCTGGTTTATTTCCTGTTTTTTGCAGAAATGTTGGACCGGACCGGGATTGAGCGCAGTTATCATTATAATTTAATTCCGTTCAGGGAGATACGAAGGTTTATTGTGTATGCAGAACTTCTCGGACCAGTGGCAGTGATTTCCAATTTATTTGGCAATATTGCTATTTTCATGCCATTTGGTTTTCTGGTTCCGATCCTGGGCAGAAAAAAAAGAAAATTCTGGTTCACAGCACTGGCGAGTTTTGAATTGAGTTTGAGTGTGGAATGTATCCAGCTTATAACCAAAACCGGCTGTTTTGATGTGGACGATATTTTCCTGAATACAATCGGTGGAATATTAGGGTATCTGGTCTATGCACTGATGCAGCGTAAGCGGGACCGGGATGCCGATGCCAGAAGGCTGAAAATGCAAAAAGATTAAGGAGGCAATGTATGGCAAGCAACAGAAGAAAATATTTTCGCCGGACACGAAAGACCCGGATGAGGGATTTAAAACAATCCCCTACCGGGATTTTGTCTTTTTTTATATCAATGACGGCCTTAGTGGTATTTTGTACCGCAGTGAGCCAGTCCTTTCGGGCGTCCGGTGAAGGCGGATATAAAGTAGGTGGCCTGGGATTAGTCGGACTGATCCTGGCACTTGGTGCACTGATCTGTGGTATTTTTGCAGTGAAGGAGCCAAAGATCAGACCACTGCCTCCGCGACTTGGCATTGTATTCGGAGCAGTGCTGACAGTTGGTCTTGGTGGTTTGTACATATATGGTTTGATTAATTAACAGGAGATTAGATAATATGGGTGACAGCGTTTGGAATACTTTTTTAGACGAGACAATTGAAGAACGATATGAACTGGTGGCAGAGCGTGTGGAGGAAATCAGCAAAGAACCTCTGGTCCCGGAACTTTATAAGGGATATTTTTCAGAGACAGCAGCTTATCTGAAAAAGACAATGGAACTGTGTCAGATGACAAAAGCCGGAACTTTGCAGCAGCGCAGTCTGGAAACTTGTAAGGCAGATCAGGAGCAATTATATCATCATATGCTCCCGGCTTATTATGAGGATAGTTATGCAAATCCGGCGTATGCAGTTACTGTATTTGGAGAAAAAGAAGGTGAATTGTTAAGTTTCCTTCGTGCAGAGCTGGATGTGGCGATCGCTTATGCTTTTGAAGGAAAACTGGCAGAATTGACATTACTCCTGGAGCTGTTTGTTCAGGTGTACAACTGCTTCGAGGAAGAGGATCTTCAGGAAGCAAAACAGACAATTTACTGGTATTTCCACGATTATAGTGAAGTGTTTGTGGAAAATCAGATTCGTGAAATGATTGATCCGGTCGATAGTCTGTACAAAAATATCATTATGAAAGCAGATCTCTCTGACCTTGGTTATCTGTATCAGTATGGTTTTTATATTGGAAAAAATGAACTTGGTATCGCAGAGTTCTTAAATCAGCTTTCAGAGGAAGAAATCCAGTCCATGGCGGATACTTATACGGAAGGATATCGCATCGGATTTGAGATTACAGGTAAAGATATCAAGAAGAAAAAGACAGTTCAGATTCACTACCAGGTTGGTTTTGAACGTATGATCCGTGCAGCAATCCAAAATTTCGAAAAAATCGGACTGCAGGCAACAATCAGCAGAGCGCCTTCCTCTTCCTTTCATAACCGTGGCGGTTCTAAACGTTGTGCTTATGCAACCAGTGTAAACCGTCAATATGATTTTGATCATAAAGAAGATAAAGCTTTCTATTTTGATAAAGCGTTTGTGGAGCGTCGTCTGGAAGTGCTGCGCACTGTATTTGAGCAGCATAAGATTCAGGCAGCGGAGCACGGCGGACCGGCTGTTCTGGAAGTTTTTGGTGAAGAGCCGTTTTCACCAGAGAAAAAAGAGTCAGCGATCCATTACCATGACCGTCAGCAGGAGCTGGTTGTTTACAACGCTTCCATGTCAGGTCAGATTACAAATGAGTATATTAAGGGTGAGGAACGGAGTTTTACGATCATTGCTTATCCGATTCCGGAGATTGGTGATCAGTTTAAGGAAATTTTTGCAGAGACAGTTGTCATTAACACACTGGATTATGCAAAATATCAGAAGATGCAGCAGTGCATCATTGATGTGCTGGACAGTGGTACAAAAGTACACATTACCGGCCGTGGCGGCAACCGTACAGATCTGACAGTAGCGCTTCATCCACTGACGGATCCGGACAAACAGACTATTTTTGAAAACTGTGTGGCAGATGTGAATATCCCGGTCGGTGAAGTATTTACTTCCCCGGTTCTGGAAGGAACAAATGGAGTATTGCATGTATCAGAAGTATTCCTAAATGGACTGCAGTATCTTGATCTGGAAATTGTTTTCAAAGATGGTATGATCGAAAGTTATACTTGTGGAAATTTTGTGGATGAGGCACAGAACAAGGCATACATCCGTGATAACATTCTGATGCGACATGAGACATTACCAATGGGCGAGTTTGCCATCGGAACAAATACAACTGCATACCGTATGGCGAAAGAGTATCAGATTGGAGCGAAACTGCCAATCCTGATCGCAGAAAAAACCGGTCCACATTTTGCTGTGGGTGATACTTGTTATTCTCATGCAGAAGATACTGCTGTATACAATCCAAATGGCAAGGAAATTATTGCCCGTGATAATGAGAAGAGTCTGCTTCGCAAAGAAGATATGTCAAAGGCATACTTCAATTGCCACACAGATATTACCATTCCATATGATGAACTTGGTGCGATCACAGTGATTCGTCCGGACGGCAGTACGGCAGACATTATCCGTGACGGACTGTTTCAGGTAGAAGGTGCGGAAGAACTGAATGAGCCGTTATTAAATCATTAGAAAAACAAATGAAAGAGATGTGATATATTAGGGGTTCTTATAAAAAATATAACAATATATAATTGGCAAAATTGTATGATTCAAGGTAAGATGTAAAAAGAGTAGTAAGCCATCAGTGTAAATGAACGTTTGCGCTGATGGTGTTACCAATAGATACATAATTACATGAGGGATGAAAGGAGCACATACAAATGGCTAAAGTAGGAATTGTAATGGGCAGTGATTCAGATATGCCGATCATGGCAAAAGCAGCAGAAATTTTGGATAAATTCGGTATCGATTATGAGATGCGTATCATCTCCGCACATCGTGAGCCGGATGTGTTTTTTGACTATGCAAAATCCGCAGAGGAGAAAGGCTTCAAAGTAATTATTGCCGGAGCAGGTAAAGCAGCTCATCTGCCTGGTATGTGCGCAGCAATCTTCCCAATGCCGGTTATTGGAATCCCGATGAAGACATCTGATCTGGGTGGTGTAGACTCACTGTACTCCATCGTGCAGATGCCGAGCGGAATCCCGGTAGCAACTGTAGCAATCAACGGTGGCGCAAATGCCGGTATTCTGGCAGCAAAGATCCTGGCTACTTCTGATCCGGAACTTTTAGAGAAATTGAAAGCTTACACAGAGGAGCTGAAATCTCAGGTAGTGGAAAAAGACGAGAAATTACAGGAAACCGGATATAAAAATTACGCGAAATAATCAAATCTCATACATAACGGAGGAATTCAGAATGGATTACAAAAAAGCAGGTGTAGATATTGAAGCTGGTTACAAATCAGTAGAGTTAATGAAAAAACATGTAAAGGAAACAATGCGTGCAGAAGTCCTTGGCGGACTTGGCGGATTTTCCGGAGCATTTTCTTTAAATAAAATCAAAGAAATGGAAGATCCGGTATTGTTATCCGGTACAGACGGATGTGGTACAAAAGTTAAACTTGCATTTTTGATGGACAAGCATGACACAATCGGAATCGACGCAGTTGCAATGTGCGTGAACGATATTGCATGCGCAGGCGGTGAGCCATTGTTTTTCCTGGATTATATTGCCTGTGGCAAAAACTATCCGGAGAAGATTGCTGACATTGTAAAAGGTGTCGCAGAAGGATGTAAACAGTCCGGTGCAGCATTGATCGGTGGTGAGACAGCAGAGCATCCGGGACTGATGCCTGAGGATGAGTATGATCTGGCAGGTTTTGCAGTTGGCGTCGTTGACCGCAAAGACATGATCACAGGAAGTGGATTAAAAGACGGTGACGTACTGATCGGTATGGCTTCCAGCGGTGTACATTCTAACGGATTCTCCCTGGTTCGTAAAGTATTCCAGATGGATGAGGACACACTGAATACATATCATGAAGAACTTGGAAAAACACTCGGTGAGACATTATTAGCTCCGACAAGAATTTATGTAAATGCATTAAAATCTATCCGCGAGGCAGGCGTGACTGTCAAGGCATGCAGCCATATCACAGGTGGTGGATTCTATGAGAATATTCCGCGTATGCTTATCGATGGCAAACGTGCAGTTGTTGAGAAAGACAGCTATCCGGTACCACCAATTTTTGCAATGCTTGCAAAAGAAGGCGATATTACAGAAGAAATGATGTACAACACCTTCAACATGGGACTTGGTATGATCGTTGCTGTTGATCCGGCAGACGTTGACAAGACAATGGCAGCAATCAAACAGGCTGGAGATACACCATATGTGGTAGGAAAAATCATCGATGGTGAAAAAGGAGTAGATTTATGCTAAGAATTGCAGTGCTGGTATCAGGTGGTGGCACCAATTTGCAGGCCATCATTGATGCTATTGCAGATGGAAAAATCACAAATACCGAGATCGCAATGGTTATCAGCAATAATAAAAATGCTTATGCACTGGAGCGTGCCGAGAAATCAGGTATTCCAAACTGCTGCATCTCTCCAAAAGATTATGCAGACAGAGAGCAGTTTCATGAAGCACTTCTGGCAGCGTTAGATGAAGCACAGATAGATTTGATCGTTCTGGCTGGTTTTCTGGTAGTAATTCCGGAGATGATGATCCGAAAATACAGAAACCGCATCATCAATATTCATCCGTCTCTGATTCCGTCATTTTGCGGAACCGGATATTATGGTTTGAAAGTACACGAAGGTGTATTGAATCGTGGAGTAAAAGTGACCGGGGCAACCTGCCATTTTGTAGATGAGGGAACCGATACCGGTCCGATCATTTTACAGAAAGCCGTTGAGGTAAAAAATGGTGACACACCGAAGATTTTACAGCAGCGTGTCATGGAAGAAGCAGAATGGATCATTATGCCAAAAGCGATTGATCTGATTGCAAATGGCAAAGTAAAAGTGGTTGACGGAAAAGCAATTGTAGAGGAGAACTGACATGAAAGTACTGATCGTAGGAAGTGGCGGAAGAGAGCATGCCATCGCAACAAGTGTGGCAAAAAGCAGTCGTGTAGATAAAATTTACTGTGCACCGGGCAATGCCGGAATCGGACAGATTGCAGAGTGTGTGCCAATCGGTGCTATGGAATTTGATAAACTGGTTGCATTTGCAAAAGAAAACGAGATTGATCTGACCATCATCGGTATGGATGATCCGTTGGTTGGCGGTGTCGTAGATGCCTTTGAGGCTGAGGGACTGCGTGTATTTGGACCAAACAAAGCAGCAGCAATTCTGGAGGGCTCCAAAGCATTTTCCAAAGATTTAATGAAGAAATATAATATTCCAACTGCAGCATATGAGAATTTTGATGATCCCGAGAAGGCACTGGAATATCTGAAAACTGCAAAAATGCCGATCGTGTTAAAAGCAGACGGACTGGCACTTGGAAAAGGTGTACTGATCTGCAATACTTTAGAAGAAGCAGAAGCTGGCGTAAAAGAAATCATGATGGACAAAAAATTCGGTTCTGCCGGCAATCATATGGTTATCGAGGAATTTATGACAGGCCGTGAAGTATCTGTATTGTCTTTCGTAGATGGAAAAACAATCAAGATCATGTCTTCCGCACAGGATCACAAGCGTGCAAAAGACGGTGATCAGGGATTAAATACAGGCGGTATGGGAACTTTCTCTCCGAGCCCGTTCTATACAAAAGAAGTAGACGAATTTTGCAAAAAATATGTGTTCCAGGCAACGGTAGATGCTATGGCAGCAGAAGGACGCACTTTCAAAGGTATCATTTTCTTTGGACTGATGCTGACAGAGGACGGACCAAAGGTTCTGGAGTACAATGCCAGATTTGGTGATCCGGAAGCACAGGTTGTCCTTCCGCGTATGAAAAATGATGTCATTGACGTTATGGAAGCATGCATTGACGGAACCTTAGACCAGATTGACCTGCAGTTTGAAGACAATGCAGCAGTCTGCGTTGTTCTGGCAAGCGATGGTTACCCGGTTTCTTATGAAAAAGGATTCGAGATCAAAGGTCTGGAGAACTTTGAAAATAAAGACGGTTATTATTGTTTCCATGCAGGAAGCAAGTTGAATGAGGAAGGCAAGATTGTGACAAACGGCGGCCGCGTCCTTGGTGTGACTGCGAAAGGTGCTACATTAAAAGAAGCACGTGCAAACGCTTACGCAGCAACAGAATGGATTGATTTTGCAAATAAATATATGCGTCATGATATCGGAAAAGCCATTGACGAGGCATAATTTATGAAAAAAGCAGTTATTTTTGATATGGACGGTACATTGTGGGATTCTGTAGATGAAATTGTGGAATCCTGGAACAAGACCTGTCCGGAAATGCACATCCGCAGAGAACAGCTCATCGGTCTTATGGGCAAAACCATGGATTGCTTTGCCAAAGAGTTACTTGCGCAGTATGAACTGGATCAGGCGATGGAAATCATTCATGCCTGTGAGAGAGATGAAAATGAATATCTGAGCCATGTTGGCGCAAAGTTGTACGGAGATGTCCGGAAAGTATTTGAGAGCTTACGCGACATGGGATATGAGATCGGCATCGTCAGCAACTGCCAGGCGGGATATATTGAAGTATTCCTGGAGTATTACCAGCTTGGTGATCTGGTGGCAGACATCGAGTGTTATGGCAACACACAGCAGCAGAAGGATGCGAATCTGAAAGCACTGATTGAGCGTAACCATTATGAAAAATATTATTACCTTGGAGATACCCAGGGGGATTATAATGCATGTCAGAAAGCGGGAGTTCCATTTCTGTTTGCAGCTTATGGTTTCGGAACAGTGGATGCCAAAGTTCCACAGGTGGAGAGCCTGGAGCAGTTACCGGAAGTGATTAAAAAATTATAAGAGTTTATGTACAGCACCCGACGGGATTCTTCCGTCGGGTGCTTATTCATTTACATACTTATCCTTTCACTTTCATGTTCATCACATTATAAAACTCATTTGCGGTCATCAGATCCGAAGCACTTTCAATCAATCCCAGATCAATCATTGCCTGAATGGTGTTTGTACAGGACTTAGACAGGGAAAATGATACTTCGATGGAGGAGTAATAATTTGCCGGTTTATTGTTCTGAACAGCAGAATTAACGGTATTTACTGATGCTGTTTCGTAAGGCAGTAAAGGAGAGGATGCATTTGGGGATGGAAGTAAATCTGACAGGTATTGAATCTCTCCCGGTATCTGTCCGTAGAAATAAAAGTTATCATAGTAAACTGGATTATCATCAGTATCATGGATGCCAAGTCCGGCAGGATAATTTCCTGCGAGAATATCAGCTTTGAGTGCTTCATACAGGGTTTCCGTCTGCTGCTGATTCAGAGTGATGTTTTCATCATGTTCATTTTCGTCTACATGATTTAAGTTGCCATTTATGAAGCTGATGTCTTCGTAATTGTAGCAGAGCAGATAACGAAGCAGATCTTCATTTCCAATTTCCAATTTGGAAATCTGATAAGCCGGTGTAGTATCATCATTCAGAGTAGCTTTTGTTACCGGAATGTCATAGCGTCGCATAATTTTATGTCCGTTTTTCAGATAATAAGTAATCTGAATGGAAGATATATAATCCCCGTCACTGTAAACAACAGAGGTAGAACCATTGGAATTTATAGTGCCGGAGGATGTTGCAGTTGCATATTCAGCACTTCGTTCTTCTGACTCATTGTACTCTGTATACTTTTGATGGTAGGAGTATGGCAGATATTCCTGTTTGTGATTCAGAAGATTTTTGTGAATATCTTCCAGTATTTTGAAATCCGTTTGATCGGTATATACATGCTCATAATCCGCGTACATATAGATGGCAGCAATCTGGTCTGTCTTCGGAATTTTGCGCTCAATGTGGAATGCATCTACTTTGATCAGGCCCGTTCCAAGCAGACAGATAGCAATGCAGATGCCCCATTCCACCCAGCGTTTTCCTGAAAATACATGAAATTTCTTAGTTAATAGCATTTCTGAAATAAAGAAGCTTACAAAGGTACATGGAATCAGAAATACAAATAGTGAGGTTGTCATATGTGAGGTGCTGTCAAATAACAGACTGCTGAGCAGGAAGGAGAGACTGAATCCCCCGACCAGTGCCAGCATCCAGCGGAAACAAGGATGCAGCCAGCCAAAAGCAACCACGTCGCCGGTACATTCTAACTGGCGTTTCTGATAAAATACATAGGCAAGAATCAAAAATGCCACAGCTACGAAGCAGTATAGTCCAATCAGCAGTCCGCCTCGCATATGGATTTCTTCCAGGGCAGTAAAATCATCATTCATTGACCAAGTCATGGATACATGGTCCAGCAGATACAGAAATGGCGAAAGGACGCTATCTCTGGTTTCTGTCAAAGTATGGCTTATCTGATCTCTAAGGATTTCCAGGCCATAGCACATGGAAGAAATAATCAGTGTAGCGATGGATTTAATGCTAATATACAGAAAATTCCCTACAAAATAGTAGACAGCCGCAGCAACTGCGTGTCCGGTGAGCATACAACAAAATACGGCAAGAGTATAAAAAAGAAAGCTGATACCCATCGTATAAAGCAGCCAGTATAGCAGATATTCTACGGACGTAATATTATTTAAAATGCAGACCAGCAGATTCAGCAAAAATGTGATCACCTGAGGAATCAGCAGGAACATAAATCCGCTGATATAATTTGTCACAAACAGTTCACTCCGTTTTACAGGAAGTGCATGGACCATATGGCAGCTCCGCGTGGAAAACAGGTAAGAAAAAACCGCAATGGCAGCCACCAGTGCTGCAAAAAAGATGACATATGGTTCCAGATTTCCGCTGATGCATTCCAACATAGTCGTCAGGCGGTTTGTGGCTGAAGGGGCAGAGTTGTCCAATGGCTGAATTTTCATGTAATTGCGAGTGTTCAGGAACATCCGCACGGTCATGCTAAAAAACAGATAGGTCAGATAAACAGCCCAGATCGGCCAGAACCGGATCATATTTTTGCAAAATATCGTTTTATTAAAACAGGATGTCTTTGATTTCATAATTTTTTCCTCCCATTTCATAAATAAATATTTCTTCCAATGTAAGAGGAAGGATATCAATCAGCATCGGGTGCGTCTGCTCCAGTATCATTTTGGCCTGCTCCGGATTACCCTTTACGATCAATGTGTATACACGCCCGGTATTGGACATATGTAAAATCTCAAAGTCTTTTGGCAGTGTTGGCATGCCTTCCTGAAATGCAACCTGAATCTTGGAGACATTTCCCTGCAGATCAGAGAGGGAACGTTCTACAATAATCCTGCCTTTGTGCATGATGCCTACGTGATCGCAGACATCCTCCAGTTCACGCAGATTGTGAGAGGAGATCAGAATTGTAGTCCGACTTTCGCTGGCCTTTGATAAAATAATACTCCAGATCTGACGGCGCATTACAGGATCAAGCCCGTCCATCGGTTCATCCAGAATCATCAGCTCTGGCATGGAGCAGATGGAGAGCCAGAAAGCAACCTGCTTTTGCATTCCTTTGGAAAGACGGCGGATGGGACGTTTGGTATCAATATTTGGGAAAAATTCCTGCAGTCGCTCAAAAAGCAGGGAATCAAATTTTTTATAAATGCCCTGATAAAATTGCTTCATTTCCAGTGTATTTGCCTGGAAAAAATAGAACATGTCATCCGGGATGTATGTGAATTTAATTTTTGCCTCCGGATTATCATATACTGGCAGACCGTCAATAAGGATAGAGCCACTGTCCGGGCGGTAAATACCGGTCAGATGGCGGATCAGGGTGGATTTTCCGGCACCATTAGGACCAACGAGACCATAAATGCTTCCTTTTGGTACATGGAGACTCATGTCATCTAAGGCTTTAAATCCGTTGAATGTTTTGGTGATATGTTCTGCACGAATCATGCCTGGCTCCTCCTTCCTGATAACAAAAGAATACGGTTTGTAAGTTCATTTACCGGCATGGACAGGCAGAGCAGTTCTGACACAATCTCATCAAATTGTGGCAATAATTCTTGTTGACGAAGATGGTTTGTATGAACCACTTCAGCTACAAAAGTACCTTTTCCGGACAGAGTATAGATGTAACCTTCGTTTTCCAGTTCCCGATAGGTGCGCTGGATCGTATTTGGGTTAATTGCCAGAGAAGCTGCCAGTTCCCGGACAGAAGGCAGTTTTTCATCTTTTTTTAAAGCACCGCTGACAACAAGCTGCCGCACGTTATCTTTTATTTGTTGATAAAAGGGGCGTGTATCGCGGTAATTTAGCTGTATCATAGGAAATCTCCTTATAAATAAAGATAAGCGGATCGCATTAGCTGAATGTCCGCTTTACATTTGTATGACATTTAGCGTACTAACCGTGTTAATACAGTTAATATAGCATGCATACATGCGAGATACAAGGAAGAAAGATGGGCGAAAATCTTAATTCTTTCGAAAGAAAACAGGGGTGAAAAAGAAGAATCGAGGGAAGTCAGTGAGAAAAAGAAAAATAGAGCAGGCATTTTACCTGCTCTATAGTGTTATCAGTTGTCTTCTTTTTCGAGTTCTGCGACAATGTCATTTAACATCTGCAGTACGTTGTCCTCTCCTACATTTTCAAAGTGCTCGGAAATGGATTCCAGTTTATCAAAAAAGCTTGGCTTTCTTTCGCCTGTCTGTGTGTCGCAGGAAGAACCACAGCTGTGGCAATTACCTGTGCATCCGCCAATTGTATTATCTGCCATATGAAATTACCTCCTTAAAATGTGAATCAAACGATTCCTTTGAGTTCAGTATACTACATTATTTTCAGTATTTCTATAAAAAATGTATGAATTTATAGAAACTTTAGACGGCTGTATTTCTGGTTGAGAAAATGCATGAAAACGAGTATAATAAAGCACATAATTCGGGAAAAAATCCCGCTGCAAAAAGCCTTTTTGTGAGAAGTTTTTTGCAGATTTTGAGAAGGAGTTTTTAACTATGAGAGCAAGTGGTATTTTACTTCCGGTAAGCAGTTTGCCGTCGAAATATGGAATCGGATGTTTTTCAAAGAGTGCCTTTGAATGGATTGATTTTCTGCAGGAGAGTGGTCAGACTTTCTGGCAGATCCTTCCGCTTGGACCGACCAGTTATGGAGATTCACCGTATCAGTCATTTTCGACATTTGCAGGTAATCCGTATTTTATTTCGCTGGAAGAACTGATTGAGGAAGGGCTTCTGAGCAGAGCGGAATGTGATGCGGCACAGCTTGGCACCAATCCATCTTATGTAGATTATGAAAAGCAGTATGAAAACCGAAATCCACTATTACATAAAGCATATGAGAATAGCAAAAAGCGGGAAGATGCAGATTTCCTGAGATTTGAGGAAGAGCAGAAGGAGTGGCTGCCGGATTATGCGCTCTTTATGGCATTGAAAGATATACATGACAAGCAGGCCTGGAATACCTGGGAGAAAGAACTGATCCAGAAAGAGCCGGAAGTTCTGGAAAAATATCGGAAAGAACTTGCGGATGAAATCTGCTATTACGAATATCTGCAGTACTGGTTTTTAAAACAGTGGCTGAAAGTAAAAAAATATGCCAACCAGCGTGGAATCAAGATTATTGGAGATATTCCGATTTATGTGGCATTTGACAGCGCAGATGCCTGGATGAATCCGGAATTATTTGCATTTGATGAGGATATGAATCCAATCGAGGTAGCTGGCTGCCCGCCAGATGGATTTAGCGCAGACGGACAGCTCTGGGGCAATCCAATCTATGACTGGGAATACCATAAAAAGCAGAACTTTGCATGGTGGATCCGACGTATCAGACATTGTGAAGTGCTGTATGATGTAGTTCGAATCGATCATTTCCGCGGTTTTGATGAGTATTATACAATTCCTTACGGCATGACAAATGCCCGCATCGGTGAGTGGAAAAAAGGACCTGGTATTGCACTTTTTAAAGAAGTGAAAAAGCATGTGAAAAATATTGAAATTATCGCTGAAGATCTTGGATACATGACACAGTCTGTCCGTGATCTGGTAGCAGAAACAGGATATCCGGGTATGAAAGTATTACAGTTTGCGTTTGGCGGTGGAAGCGACAATGAATATCTGCCGCACAATTATACACTGAATTCCGTTGTATACACAGGAACCCATGATAATGAGACGCTGATGCAGTATCTGGAAAGTACGCAGGAACATGTGCATGCCCATATTCAGGAATATATGAACCGTCCACATGCATCCAATGGGGAACTTTGTGAAAATCTGATCTGGATGGCGATGTCAAGTGTCGGAAAATATTGCATTATTCCAATTCAGGATTATCTCGGACTTGGAAAAGAAGCCCGTATGAATTTCCCATCTACTTTGGGACATAACTGGGAGTGGCGTGTGCGCAAGGATCAGCTGACACATGATCTGGCAGGATATATTGCGCATATGACAGGTTTGTCTTATCGTTGGAGGATCGATCTGCCAAAAGAAGAAGAGGCAGATGAAAACGATGCAGAAATACAAGTCGAACGCACACAATAAGAATCGTTGATGATACAGGGAAATGTGGCAGAGTCATGTTTCCCTGGAAAAACATTTACAGTAAAGTTAGAAGAAAGAAGGATTTTGCATGGAATTAAAGCGACAAAATCATGAATTTCCACCCGTATATGATGAAAATTCGGAAATACTGATCCTGGGAAGTTTTCCTTCTGTGAAATCCAGAGAAATGCAGTTCTTTTATGGACATCCGCAGAACCGTTTCTGGAAAGTCATGGCACAGGTTTTGAACGAGAATGTTCCGCAGACAATTCCAGAGAAAAAAGAGATGCTGCTGCGACATCATATTGCACTGTGGGATGTGATCGCAAGCTGTGACATTGCGGGTTCCAGTGACAGCAGTATCCGAAATGTGGTTCCGAATGATCTGGCCTATATAATAGGAAGAAGTCGGATTACGAAGATTTATGCAAACGGGGCAAAGTCAAAGCAGTTGTATGATAAGTATCTGGCAAAGCAGCTTGGAATTGAGGCGGTGCAGCTGCCGTCCACCAGTCCGGCAAATGCGGCTTACAGCGTGGAACGGCTGCTGGGATATTGGAAAAATATAGTGGAAATTTAATTTTTGACTTCGTAAGCCGACATTCCCTGCTCCAGGAAATTCAGCCCATTCATCGTAATCCCCATCAAAAGTTTACCAACCTGCTCAATAGAAAGTTTATAATTGCTGCACACCCAGTTCTCCAGAATACCGATCACTCCATTTGC
>CAKREL010000049.1 GCA_934317205.1 uncultured Eubacterium sp. | reverse complement strand
ATAATTTTGAAGATTCTTATCCACTTTCACAATCACTACATTATACCCAATCGGTACTTCTATGTCAAGATTCTGCCCGGTTTTCTGATATTCACGCCATCTTCGTTTGTAAAAAGGAAGATAGATCACATTCCTTGGAAACTTTTGTATATAAAGCTCTCCTTCGCGTTCCAGATCTAAAACGGTGTCGGCATGGCTCTGACCTAGTTCACTAATTGGAAGGATCCTTGCCAGAAGTCCATATTCCTCCGCCAGCCATTCTGTCATTTCCGAAAAATGCTCTGGTCGGTCTGTTGCAATTTCCAGAAAATTGAGTCCCGGATACAATTGTTCCAGAATCCGATCCACATCATCTGTTTCACCAAAGACCTGATCTGGTTTATCGGTATCAATAACTATTGGGCAAAAGGTTCGATAATTTTTTCCCTTTTTCATAAGAATCTGCTCAACCACTTGCCTGGTGGCGTCAATCCACGGATTGTCCACCGTCTCTTCTGGTGGCTCTGAAATTAATTTTTCCGTTTTTTGAAAAAAGCGTCCTCTTCGATTATAAAAATTCCGTTGCCATTTTTGAAACATTCTGAAAAATCTGTGTTTTTCTCTGTTCTCCTTCATATCGTCGTTCCCTTCATATCTATCTTTTTCTCAGATAATTGTCTTGCCTGAAAAAAACATTTTTCAAGAATACTCCCCGGTATTCTTGCTGCGAGATGGAAATCATCTCACATCTGATATATTTTATCCGATATGTCCAAAAACAGAACTCTGGATTCTTATCTTTTTATCTCTGCTATGTCTGACCTATCTGCTTCGACCAGCCATTCGCCTAACAGTTCCTCTAACTGTGTGTAACTTTCCACCTCATTGATTCTGCCTCGCAATTTGGATGAATTTTTATATCCTGCAGTATACCAGGCCGCATGTTTTCGAATCTCGCGAATACCAATATAATCACCTTTTACCTCAAGTTGGAGCCGCGCATGAAGAAGCATCATATCGACCACTTCCTGTTTTGATGGACGTGGTAGCTCCTCACCTGTCTCCAGCTGGTGTTGGATCTGCTGAAAAATCCACGGATTTCCCTGAGCTCCCCGACCGATCATAAATCCATCGCAGCCTGTCTGTTCTTTCATCCGAAGCACATCCTGTGCACAGAGGATATCTCCATTTCCGATGACCGGAATTGAAACGGCTTCTTTTACCTGACGTATGATATCCCAGTCTGCTTTTCCGGAATAATACTGCTGTCTGGTTCTTCCATGCACTGCAATGGCTGCCACACCACAGCTTTCTGCAATTTTTGCAATTTCCACAGCATTCACATGCTCGTCATCAAACCCTTTTCGGATTTTTACCGTCACTGGTTTTTTCACCGCTTTTACCATTTTTGTCAGGATTTCTTCTACCAGTTTTGGATCCTTCATCAATGCAGATCCCTCATGGTTATTCACAACCTTCGGCACCGGACACCCCATATTAAAATCAAGTATTTCAAAAGGTCGCTCCTCGATTTTGGCAGCCATTGCCGCCAGAATATCCGGATCTGAACCAAAAAGCTGCAAAGAAACCGGATGTTCCTCCGGATGGATTTCCATCAGCAGATCTGTATTTTTATTTTTGTAATAAATTGCTTTTGCACTGACCATCTCCATGCACAAAAGTCCGGCTCCCTGTCTGCGGCATAACAAACGAAATGGCAGGTCTGTTACTCCTGCCATCGGTGCCAGTATCAAATTGTTTTCCAGTGTCACGTTTCCGATTTTCAATTCGCCCATACTGTACTCTTTCCGTTTTTTATATATATTTTTGCATCTACACTCGTCTGCTCTGTTTTTTACACCTGATTTAAGCAATCCGATTTTTTTGAACCTACTTTTTTTGTTTTTCAAAAATCAGGCGCATACCCTGAAGTGTAAGCATTGGATCATAAATATCAATGGCGTCTGTTTCTTTCTCAATGATGCGACCAAGACCTCCTGTCGCAACAACTTTGATATCGCCTTTTCCGAATTCTTTTTTCATCTGCTTTACAATGTACTCCGTCTGCCCGATCTGACCATATACCAGACCAGCCTGCATACAGGCAATCGTATCTTGTGCCAGAATGCTCTTTGGCTTTTTGATTTCAAATTCAGGCAGCTTGGCAGCCATACTCCACATGGCCTGTGCAGAAGTGCGGATACCCGGGGCAATTACACATGCTGTAAAAGTACCATCTTCATCTACCAGATCAAACGTAGTTGCGGTTCCATAATCAATAACTATGGCCGGTCCTCCATACAGCTCATAAACTGCTGCTGCATCCACGATACGATCCGCCCCTACCTGACGCGGGTTTTTGGAAGCCACACGGATTCCGGTTTTTACACCTGCCTCAATAATAATTGGTTTTGTATGAAAGTATTTGATGATGGCGCTTGTCAGAGAATGCATTACATTTGGCACTACGGATGCCACGATCACATCTGTGATTTCTCCAACCATCACCTGATTATGTTCCAGCAACTCACACATTACCATACCATATTCATCTGATGTACGTGTCTGAATTGTTGTCATTCGGAATGTTGTATGTAATTTTTTTCCTTCAAATACACCCAGTGTGATATTTGTATTTCCGATATCTACTGTTAAAAGCATTTATCCAGTCCTCCACTAGCTAGTTTTCTATATTTATCTGATGAGTCACTTTATAATACATTTCCAGTGATTCCAACAATTCCTGCTTTGTGCTCTGCAGCTGCTTCACTTTCAGGACACTTCCGATCTCGTCATACAGCAGATCTCCTTCATCTGCCGCTGTCTCAAAAATCAGCTCCCCATCTTCATCAAATTTCAAGGTGAGTGTCCCACCTACATCTTCTGTATACAATACACACATCAGTTTCAGCTCATCCTGAACTCCCTGTGGCAATTTCTGAAATTCCGGATTCAGATAATATTTTTTTGTATATGCGCTGGATCCACACAGCACTGCTTCTTCCTGGTTCATAATATTGAAGTCTCCTTTATCGTATCTGTCTTATTCTTTTATACATATCCGTAAACGCCACGCACAGATACTTCTCCGGAAGATACATGCGCCATTCCGTCTTTTGTCTGTACTAGTAATTCACCCACCTGATTGATGCCTTGCGCCACTCCGGTATATTCTTTCCTCGGATCAAGCACTCGGACTCTTCGCCCACGGTTTACAAGATGACTGTTATATTCATTCACCAGACCAGAAAGATCCTGAGTCTGCAGATATAACGCATAATACTTTTCAAACTCAGCCATAATCTCAGCAATCAGCTTTGCCCTGCTGATGGAAACACCGGTGATCAGATACAGTGACGTCGCTGTGTCTGCCAGTTCGTCTGGGAATGACTTATTTGATACATTAATGCCGATGCCGATGACGATATAATTTATATAGTCAATCTGTGCACTCATCTCAGTCAAAATCCCACATACTTTTTTTCCATCACATACAATATCATTTGGCCATTTGATCTGTGTATCAATTCCGGTCACTTTTGCAATTCCGGCACGCACAGCCAATGCCATGACCAATGTCAGCATAGAGGCATTTCCCGGTGCAATATCCGGTTTCAAAAGCAATGTCATAAAAATACCCTCTCCAGCCTTTGAAGCCCAGGAACGGCCACGGCGCCCTTTCCCTGCTGTCTGACAGTCACTGACTACCAATAGTCCCTGCACTGCACCTTCTTCTGCCAGTTTTTTAGCCTGGTTATTTGTAGAATCTGTCTCTTCAAAAACCATAAGCTGTTTTCCTGCCCATTCTGTATGTATTTGATTTTCAATCATTTCCTTCGTAAGCAGATCTGGTTGATTGGTCATGCGATAGCCTTTATTTCGCACTGCTTCAATCACATATCCTTCCGCTTCTAACTGGCGGATTGCTTTCCAGACAGCTGTGCGGGATACGCCAAACCGTTCACTGATTTCCTGCCCCGAGACAAAATCCGTGGCATCCTGCAAAAGTTCCAGAATTTTCTTTTTCACAGTTTTCTCCATTTACCGTCACAAGCTATGATTTCATATCCTGTGACCATTTCTTTACACATGTATCATATGTTTTTTGAATTATTTATCATCGTCAACAAGCGTTGCATACATAACAGCCTTAATAGAATGCATACGGTTCTCCGCCTCATCAAATACGATAGACTGCGGACTTTCGAATACTTCATCTGTCACTTCCATTGCATCCAGACCAAATTTTTCATGAATTTCTTTTCCGATTTTTGTATTTAAATCATGAAAAGCTGGCAGACAATGCATAAATTTCACCTGTGGGCCTGCATTTTTCATTAATTCTGCATTTACCTGATAAGGTGTCAGTTCCTCAATGCGGCTTGCCCAAACCTCGTCCGGCTCACCCATAGATACCCATACATCTGTATAAATAACATCTGCGCCTTTCGTTCCTTCCATTGCATCCTCTGTCAGAGTGATCGTTGCACCCGTCTCCTCAGCAATGGCACGACATTGAGCAACTAATTCCTCATTCGGGAAATATTTCTTATTGGTACATGCTGTAAAATGCATACCAAGTTTTGCGCAGGCAACCATCAGAGAATTTCCCATATTATAACGGGCATCTCCCATATATGCAAGTTTAATTCCTTTCAGATGTCCAAAATGCTCCTTAATTGTCAGCATATCTGCGATCATCTGTGTCGGATGAAACTCATTTGTCAGACCATTCCATACCGGAACACCTGCGTATTTTGCCAAATCTTCAACAATTGTCTGCTCAAATCCACGATACTCGATACCATCATACATCCGTCCAAGCACGCGGGCTGTATCAGCAATGCTTTCCTTTTTACCAATCTGTGATGCAGACGGATCAAGGAATGTCGCATGCATACCAAGGTCGTAAGCAGCTACTTCAAAAGAGCAGCGGGTACGAGTACTGGTTTTTTCAAAAATAAGAGCAATATTCTTACCGGATAATACATCATGCCGGATGCCTTTTTTCTTTTTTTCTTTCAGTTCTGCGGACAGATCAATCAGATATGTGATCTCCTCCGGTGTGAAATCTAACAGTTTCAGAAAATTTCTTCCTTTTAAGTTCATCTCTTTTACCTCTCAAATTTTTCTCATATTATGATTAGACGGATTGCTCCGTACTTTGCATTCCAACAAACAGGGCTGCCCAAAACAGGCAGCCCATGTTACATCTTTTACTTTTCTTTTACATCTGCTGCTACTTCAACCAGAGATTTGGCAAGTCCTGCCATACCCTGAATCTCTGATGGAATAATAATCTTTGTTGCTTTGCCATCTGCTGCCTTCGCAAATGCTTCAAGACTCTTGATCTGAAGTACAGCTGCATCCGGAGAAGCCTCTTTCAGGAAACGAAGGCCATCCGCATTTGCCTGCTGGATTTTCAGAATTGCTTCTGCCTGACCTTCTGCTTCTTTAACGGTTGCTTCACGTTTTGCTTCTGCACGAAGGATCGCTGCCTGCTTCTCAGCCTCCGCATCCAAAATTGCAGATTCTTTCTTACCTTCTGCTACCAAAATAGTAGACTTCTTCTCACCTTCCGCGCGAAGGATTGCTTCACGACGTTCACGCTCAGCTTTCATCTGTTTTTCCATCGCATCCTGAATGGCTTGCGGTGGGATGATATTTTTCAGTTCCACACGATTTACTTTAATACCCCATGGGTCTGTCGCGATATCAAGTGATGCACGCATCTTTGTATTGATGGTTTCTCTGGATGTGAGTGTCTCATCTAATTCCAGATCACCGATAATATTTCTCAATGTCGTCGCTGTCAGATTTTCAATGGCCATGATTGGATTCTCCACGCCATAGGAAAATAACTTCGGATCTGTAATCTGGAAAAATACAACAGTGTCAATTCTCATGGTGACATTATCTTTTGTAATAACCGGCTGCGGTGCAAAATCAACAACCTGCTCTTTTAACAACACACGTTTTGCCACGCGGTCGATAATCGGCATTTTAAAATGAATACCAACTTCCCATGTTCCCTGATATGCTCCCAGACGCTCTACAACGTATGCATTTGCCTGCGGAACAATTTTGATACAGGAAGCCAGAATCAGAATAACTACTACGATCAGAATAATAATTGCAATCAATGTATTGTCCTCCTTTTACTGTTCTTTCGGACGTCTGACCATCAGTTTCACGCCGCTGATCGACATAACCTGAACAACATCGTCCTTGTCGAACTTCTCCTTGTCATCCACACTTCTCGCGGACCATTCCTGTCCTTGAATCATAACACGCCCTTTTGATTGAAGATTATCAATCGGTTCAAGCACCACCGCTTCCTCACCGATCAGTGTCTGGGCATTTGTGCGGATATGACCGGAATTAAATTTTTTCTGAGCCAACGGGCGGATCAGCAGAACCAACGCCAACGACACGATCAAAAATACAATGACTTGTACAGCCGTTCCAAAATCAGCCAGACTGATAAAAAATGCAGCCAGTGCACCGCCGGCAAACCAAATTGTCAAAAGTCCTACCGTTGCAATCTCAACCAAAATAAACACAACTAGCAGAACCAGCCATATCATAGGTGCCGATAATGAAAACATGGCGTCCCCTCCTTTTCCTTGCTTTTCATCAATATACTATATTTTTCGCCGTTTTACAATAATAAAAACAAAAATGGAACCACAGTTTATATCTGGCTTTAGCCTGAATTTTACCTGTGATTCCACATTTTTTATGCTATCTTTGTTTCGCTATAATCCAGATTTGAGTGTTTTGACACCCAGATCCTTAGTAGAAAATCTGTGTTCCAATTACTGTGCCGGAACCATTTGTTCCTGCATGAAAATATTTTGCTCCGCCTGTATTATCAGCTCCTGCAAGTGCCTCTGCTGCTGCCTGATAACAGCTAGAAGAAATTTTTCCGCTGTTTAAGACACGGGCAAGTTTGCCACTTGATGCCGGAGTAAACTGACCACTCTGGTATACAACACCTGAAATGCTATTTGGGAAAGAGCCGCTCTTTACACGATTCATAACAACCGCGCCAACTGCAAGCTGACCCGCATATGGTTCACCGCCTGCCTCACACTCAATAATTGCCGCCAGAAGCTGTGTATCACTGGCAGATGCGCTGACTGCTGCAGAAGTTGTTACAGTAGCACCGTTTCCCTGCACATTCTGTGCAGCCGCTGCTTCCTGCTGTGCCTTTGCAGCTTCTCTTGCTCTTATTTCTTCCATGCTTACTGCATCTTCTACATTAAGTTCAACATCTACATAATCTGCGGCAACATATGCAGCTGTGCCGTTGTAATCTACAGAAACCCATCCATCTACAGTTTCTGCATCTTCATTTACTTTTAAGGACTGACCAGCATCGATCACATCCAGAATTTTTGCATCCGTACTGGATGTTTCACGAACACGGATACCATCAGCAGTTGCTGTGGCCTCGGTATCACAATTTTCTTCTGCATATACCCGTGCATCATTTCCAAACACACAATATGCATTATTTACATAACCTTCCACATTACCGGATTTTATTTTTGTCCATTCTTCACCGACTTCCAGAACCTCTGCTCCGCTTCCGTGATAGAACTTACCAACTACTTCCGCATCTACAGATGCTTCTTTTCGTATATTCAATGAACTGTCTTCGTCTACTGTTACCAGCATTTTGTTGGCCCACTCTGCAGCTAATGCAGCTGCCTGTGCATTCTGATGTGTAATCTGGATTGACTGAACTCCTGTGCTTGCTGTCTGACTTGCACGATTTACCACTGTCTCCAGTGTTCCTGGTGCCTCCACTTCAGCAGCACTTGCAGAAACGGCTGTTGTGACGGATGAAATAGCCAAAGCTGCTGTAATGATTCCGCTTTCAATAACCTTTCTAAATTTCATAAGACCTCCTGATTCATGTTCTCACTCAAATGCGCTTGAGAACCTGTTTTGATTTTGTATTGTTTAGTATTACGATTATGTTTATTTTTATTCATTTCCTTTAATTTTGTTACAGAAATATTACATAAACATTGCACGCATTATAACAATCTATTTTCAGGATGTCAACCCGTTATTTTGATTTTTGTATATTTTTCACCCATTTTTAATGCAAAAAAGGCTTTTTCGATGCAAAAACACGCCATTTTTTAGTTATTTTTGGGATTGACTTTTTTAAAACTGTAATAAAATTATTACGGAGTGCTACGGAAACATTTCCCGCATCACGCTTCCGAACAATTCTTCATCTGCTTTTGAAACAGCATGTCCATCTGTCCTGCACTCCCTTTTTCTGCTTTCCTGCTCCTCTGATTTTCGTGCGCGTTCTCTTGTGGAAGCTTTCTGACTCAAAGCCAGTTTCATGACATCCCGTGATTTTTCTCCCAGGTATTTTATCTGTCTGCGGCATCTGCAAACCGCCAGTAAATTCATTATCATCAGTACTACGATTCCACATAAAACTGCAAGAAAAACTGCTGTTAAATGCTGTTCGTATAATTGTTTTACCAAATGAACCAAATACTCCATCTGGTGCCTCCTTCCTGCCATCTATCTATGACGCCTTTCATTTTGTTACATACTTAGTGTAACAAAATCATACATATAAAAAAAGGTGTTTGAAGCTAGTTTTCATCGCAAGTTTCGACCTGTTTCTTCTTATTAAAACAAACTCTTGTCTAGGTTTTGCAATAGGTGTATATTTAAGCAGAAAAGACTCGATATTTTCAAGACTCGCACGACTTAGACAAAGTAGCAAAATGTATTTCAAGTCGAACACACGTAATACTTGATGCGTGATTCTAATCAGTGTAAGCTGTGTGTAGATTTGCAAATTTATAAAAAGTTTTGAATCTTTATCAGTACTCTTAATAAGAAAGGATACGCATATGAAAAAAATCATTCTTACTGGTGGTGGTACTGCCGGTCATGTTACACCAAATATTGCCCTGCTTCCAAGATTAAAAGAATTAGGTTATGAAATCTCCTATATCGGTTCCTATGAGGGCATGGAAAAAGGACTGATTGAGCAACAGCACATTCCTTATTATGGTATTTCTTCCGGTAAACTGCGCCGCTATTTTGATCCGAAAAATTTTTCTGATCCCTTTAAAGTTATGAAGGGATATTTTCAGGCAAAATCTTTAATGCACAAATTAAAACCAGATATTGTATTTTCCAAAGGTGGATTTGTCAGCGTACCTGTCGTACTTGCTGCAAAACATGCACATATTCCGACTATTATCCATGAATCTGACATCACACCGGGACTTGCAAATCGCATTGCTATCCCGGCAGCCAGCCGTGTATGCTGCAACTTTCCGGAAACCATTCCACATCTTCCGGCAGGAAAAGCCGTATTGTCCGGATCTCCGATTCGTTCCGAGTTACTTCATGGAAATAAGGAAAAAGCTTATGCTTACACCTGTTTGACCCCAGACAAACCAGTCATTCTGATAATTGGCGGTAGTTCAGGTTCCAAAGTGATCAATGACACTGTCCGCAGTCTGCTTCCACAGATTTTGAAAACTTACCAGGTCATTCATCTGTGTGGAAAAGGCAATTTGGATCCGACTTTACATAACACAGAAGGGTATGTACAATATGAATATGCCAACGCAGAACTTGCAGATTTATTTGCTGTATCTGAATTGGTTATTTCCCGTGCAGGTGCCAACTCTATCTGCGAATTACTGGCTTTACGCAAGCCAAACATCTTAATCCCGCTTTCTAAAAATGCCAGCCGTGGCGATCAGATCCTGAATGCGAATTCGTTTCAAAAGCAGGGATTCAGTTATGTAATTGAAGAAGAGGATTTAAATGATCAGACTCTTTCTGATGCGATACGAACCGTATGGGAAAAACGTGAAGATTACATCCATGCCATGGAAAATAGCGATCAGATGGATGCAGTTAAAACGATTACTGATTTAATTGAAAAACTGCGCAAGCATTAATTTCTTTGATTTAATTTTTTTACCAAACGAAGAAAAATCCTTCTGCGACAGCAAATAGGAAGCTGACGCAGAAGGATTTTTTCTTCGCTTAGTCACGCAGTTTTTCAGCAATTTTCTCAATTTCTTCTGCAGAAATATCTGCATGATTCCATGTCAGTTTTTCCTGATTTCCATCATTTAAATAGCGCGGAATCAGATGCATATGAAAATGGAACACAGTCTGTCCTGCTACTTCTCCATTATTCTGAACGATATTGAATCCGTCACATTGAAGAATCTCAGTCATTTTTTTTGCCATTTTTTTTGCCAGGACGAAAATATCTGCTGCATCTTTATCTGGAAGTTCATAGATATTTGCCGCATGGTTTTTTGGCAAAATCAATGCGTGTCCCTTTGTTGCCGGACTTGCATCCATGATTACTGTAAATTTCTCGTCTTCATAGATAATATTAGTCGGAATATCTTTGTTTGCTAATTTACAAAAAATACAATTGTTGTCTTTCATTTTCTTATACCTCCTGCTAAGTTGTATCTGCATTTAGTATAAAAAAAATCATCCCAAAAAGCAAATAATTTTATCATCTACAAACATCAGGAATCATGCTTTTCTGCAGTTCAAACTCTTCCGTGGCAAAAATCAGACGGTCTCCTTCTTTCAGCCGTGTCGGTGTATTCATCGCGAGTAAATGGCCATTCAGATATGTTCCATTTGTAGAATTAAAATCCTCCAAAAACAAGTCCCCACATTCTTCAACAATACGTGCATGTATACGACTAACCGTCTGTGCAGCCAGAACACCATCTGCTCCTCCGCTGCGTTTTCCGATCAGATATGGAAAATGCTCCATCTTCAGATCCATTTCCAGACCATCTCCCTGATAAGCCAGTTCCCACACCTTGTGCATTTCTATTTCTGAAAAACAAACAGTTTCTCCCCAGCGCTGTGCCAGATCTGGCTCCGCCACCATATTTTCCACCTGTTCTGTTTCCGAAAACCATGCTATTTTCTTCTCGTTATCTGCACTCTTCTTTTTTCTTCCTTTCCAGAAAAAATGATGTTTTCCACTCTCTGGCTGTGACAATTTTTCCGCATTTTTTTCTACAGGAAGCATTGTTGACCAGAGTTCCTTTTCATCTATAAATTCTGGTTCCTGATTCTCTACGATTTCCCTGTCCATTTTATAGAGACACTCTCTGTAATCTTCCATTACCGGCTCATCTTCTCCACAGCGTTCGTAGATTCTATATGCCATGCGCACTGCTTCTGTATCCGAATGGTTCAAATGCTGCAAAAGTTCCTCAAACAGTCCGCGAACTCCCCCATTGTTTGCAGCATGACACCCTGGAATATAACAAAACATTATCTCATCTCCCATTCGGTTCCAAAATATCATGGAAGAGCTATAATCAATATCGCGATCATCCAACAGATAATTCTCCAATTCTGTTTTTACCATACAGATTGCTTCCAGAATCTGTCGAATCATAATTCTATCCGCCGTACCAACAGCTAAGCGCTGCTCCAACGATTTCATCCCTGTGATTTCATACCAATATTCTACTTTTCCATCTGCAATAATAATTTGCAACGGTACAAGATTTCTCATTTTATTATGCAATATCATCTGTAACTCATACGGTGCAAAATCGTAATCTGCTTCTCTCACGATCATATAGCTATTCTGGGCTGTCCTGAGATATTCTATTTTCATTTTTCCCTCCTTACTTCGCCTTTTCCATCAAGGCATTCTTTCCCTTCTCCACTTGCACTTTTTTCCTAAAAATATCGATTGTATCAATTGTTTCTTCCATAACGATAATTTCTGCAGTTTGTCGAACCGCTTCATACCCAGCTATGGTTCTGTTCAGGCAAAACATGATCAGCAAAATTATAATTGGATACAACAATGCTGCTTCTGCAGTAATGGAAGCAGTACCATAAATGCTTTCCATTTTAGAATCCCTTTTCTTTCTGCTTCTTTGATTGTCCATCGTCTTCTTTCCTATATCCAAAATAACAATATAACTTGTGCTACAAATACAAAAGGTACAAATGCAATTTTGTCTTTTCTCTTATACTTTTTCTGAAATATGCCAAACAATAAATAACCAAAACACAACCATCCGGAGAGTATTAAAAGTGCCAGATTTCTGCTGGCACCAGAATATATCCCCGTAACACAAAGAAGCCATCCGTCTCCTTCTCCTAACTCACCTTCGCTGACATATGAAAAAAGTAGTATTGCAACTCCAATTCCAATACCTGCCGCCAAAGACTGCCAAGAAAAAGGCTTTAGATAAAAAAACTCTATCATTCCAATGACACCAAATAATAAGCATCGTGGCATCCATAATTTTCTGCTCTGATAATCTTCCCGCGCGCAAAGATACAAAAATAGCAGTTCACTCGACGGCATGATCCATGTTTTATCCATCTTCCTCCTTCGTACCACACTGATTGCAGGGCTGCCGGCTTCCAACTTCACTTAATGGTACCTTATCAATCGTTCGCTTCAATCCGGAACAATCAATTTTTCCATGATAAGAAGTTCCATAATCTGTGATATAGACACTCCCAGTCGCATTTTTTGCGCAATAACAGGCATAATAAATACTTCCATCTTTATTTCGCATCCCAGATACTTCCGTGCATCCAACTGCCCTGACTGTCAGATCCAGATAACGGCATCCGATACTCCGGTGATATACTCTTCCATAAGGCGTCACATAAACAAAATCATTCTCTGCTTCACTCTTTTGCTCCAGTGCACCAATCCATTTTCTATATACAACCTGCTGTGTCACTGGAATACTTTTCCATCGTCCGAAAGAAAAAGGGAGCTTTAGATTATATGATACACAGATTCGAATATAATCTCCATTGAATTGGCTTCCTACCAGAGACATATTTCTGACTTCGTCTATTCCAGACCATCGACCTCTCCTATGCTCATTCTGATAGATTTGCAATAACTGACGCGCCCGCAAGTATCCCAAAGTCGTTTCTGGTTCTTCTTCGTGTATACACGAAGCTGCCATCGTTCCTGCTGCATAATGACATGCTTCTGACATTTGAATCTGTATGTCCAGTAATAAAAACAGACTCAAAATCAGTGATACTGCCACAACAAGTATCGGCATCACCAATGCGGCTTCTACGGTAAGGCTTCCTCTGAGGCAGGCATATTGCAGTGCTTTTACACTTTTTTTATCGCTGGACAACACTGGAGAATATTGTAGCGATTGCTTTGATTTGCCAGAGAGAGATTTGCTTTTTCTATGATATGTTTTTTTCTGCAAAAGCACTGTAATACACCTGCCTCTCTATTTTTTACTATTTTTACAAATTGAACGCAAAATAAGCATTCCAGTGCCCGTTAATCCACAAACTCCATAACCGCCTGTTTCCGAAGTTCTATTCCATTTAGTTTTCCATTTTCAACACGGACAAATTTCCAAAACAAGGCATCTGCACCATATGTATACACACTTTCTGTACGACTGATCATCTCATCCATTTGAACATCCAAATTGTGTTCTATCAGATCCATACACCGAAAAACCAGCTTCTTTTCTGGAATTGTCCGCATTAGAATCTGTAAATATCCAGCATAACTTAATCCGCTCTGATTTTGGTTTTGTCCACCGCTCGTATTTTGCAGACTGCTGCCAAGATTCTGCAGATCTGTGCGCCATTCCTCATCTGATTTTACCAATGATACTTTTCCACCATTTAGCAATATGCGTACGTCACAAACAGACTCTGCATACGCCCATGCCGCCAGGATTGCCTGTTTGACCGGTTCAGCCAACTCAGGGTTAGCCACAGCTGATGTCAGTGCCAGAGCTGCACTCATTGCCTGCTGATTTTTTTCGGGATGTGTCTCCAAATACAGGAGATTTACGCCTTCCCGAAGCAAAAGTAACCGGTTCACTGAAAATTTCAAATTGTCAATATCACTGCTTTTTCCACCAATCAAATATTCCATTTCATAATTTAGCTTATTTCCCTCAATCCTTTTCTGAGTAGCATCTGTAAGATGTCCCTTACAGTACAACTGAAACAAAATCCGTTCCAGTTCTCCACTGTCTTCTTTCTGCTCCCAGTTGCCATAGTGCCGTGTTCTTTTGTCCAAGCTGTCGGAAATATCAATCTGGCTCGTAGATAATTCTTTTTCTGGTATCACAACCGTCAAAACTCCTTTTTCCTTGATTTCCTTTAACCACTCCAATGGATTTTCCTGCAAGAACACATCATTTTTTTGTATTGTGCTCTGATCTGTATACTTTGTTGGTGAATTTTCCACCGCATCTTTCGGTTTTTCTTCTAATTTTTCCAATAACTGTTCCGTCTTTTCTTCCAGATGTGTCCCATCTTGTTCCATTTTTTCTGCATCTGTCTGTGTCACCACCTTCCACACTTCCTTGACGGCATCTTCCGCAAGACTCTGCTTTATCCATGCCGCCGCCTGCTTCTGAAAACTTCGCCCATTCTGGTCAGTTGCAAGTTCAAACTTTTTTATTTCAATTTCTTTTATGTGAATCGGAAGAAAGAAAAAATTATTCTTTCTCTGCATTAATTTCCAGTTTTTCTCAACCTGCTCCTGCTGTAACACTGTAATCCTCGAAAATCCCTGTTCTCCACCTCCAGGTTCCTCCCAAAATAATACATGATACCTGTTCCACATCTCAGACTGATAGGAAGCCCGGACTGCATCTACAGCCTGTGCTGTACACAATTTTGCCTGTGCATGCAGTCCGCTCACCCTGGCTGCTTCTAAAAATGCAAATAACACGGATGTCAGCAAAATCAAAAGCAGTACAAAGAATACGGATGCACTTCCCTCCTTTTTCATTACAACGTGCCTGCCTGCTTGTTAATATTCGTGAACGCTTTGTTTACTAATGCGGTCAGCTGCTTTTTAAAAATCAAAACCAAACCAACAAGCACCACAAGAATTAGTATAATTTCTACTACACCAACCCCAGATTCTTCCTGACAAAATCTTTTACCTTCTTCTAACCACCGCTTCATCCTGTTTTCCTCCTGCATTCTTATTACGTACTCTCGTAATCTTTCGAATTGAAGAATTCTGAGCGTACATTTATTGTTTTTATCACATCTCACATAGCGCCGGAAATAAAAGTATCAGCAAAATAAGCACAAACAGACACAACATTGGAAACAGTAGCTTCATCGATGCCTCTTCCCCTCGTTTTTTTGCTTCACTTTTTCGTTGTTCCCAGGCTTCCCCCGCCTCTGCAGACAACATTTCGCAAATATTTTTTGTCCCTTTTTCCAGATTTCTGCTCAGAATTGTCGCAAAACGTCGATAAGATTCCAGTCCTATTCTTTTTCCAAAACGCTCATACGCCTCCTTTTCGCCACAACCTTTTTGCATCTCGAGAGATGTTATATGCATTTCTCCCTGAAACAGATATGGCATATGCCCACCATTTCTTTGCATACTTCCACTAGTGGAAACAATACGTTCCCATGCTCTTCGAATCGAAAGTCCTGCTCCGATCAGCATCGCCATCTGTTCCACCATCAGTGGATATTCCCGCTGCAAACATGCTAAACGCCTTTTTTCTTTCTTGCGTATCTTTTCTCTCTTCTGCAATTCCAGACCTAACACAGCCACGCATCCAAGCACGATCATCCAAATCCAGTCTCTGCTCTGCGTATTTTTCCATTGAATCTTCACATTCCCGACTGCTTCCGGTAACTGAAATCCATCTTTTGTGCGGTTCTGTGCTTCTGCCTGCTGTAATTTCTTTTTCACTTGCATCTGCTGCCAGACATCGCTTCCCTGTGGTGCCTGGATAACATACAAATTGCATAGTTCCATCCGCACACACTCCTGACAGGAAAATTCTGCCTGCAGCCTGACTGCCTGTCCATTTATAGGCACCTTTTCGTTTGCTATCGTTCCGTCTTCCAGCACAATGTCCGCGGGATCCAGCTCATAAGATACCTTCACCAGATCGTCTTTCATTGTCGAAGGCAAGCTCAGTTTTCGATACACCTGATCTGCAGCCACATTCTCTCCCAGATACTGTTTTTCCCATTCCTGCACAGCTTCATCCAGTAATTTTCTGACAGCTTTCTCCGAGCGTTGTACAGCCTGCACTTCTATTTCTACTTCCTGCTCATTTCCATGTTCAGTCTGATAGGTGAACAATTTCTGTTCTGCTCCACTTCCTTCCGCACCTCGCGTAACCCATCTGGTCTCATTCTGATTCTGTCCGTACTGCAGTACCACAAGAACCAGTGTCAGTATGCCAAATAAAAGTCCTGCTAAAATGCTGATCTTATGCTGTTTCCAGAAATCTAATATTCTATTTTTCTTATTCACATGTCAGCTCCATTTCGCTTATCCAAATCTTCCGTCTCACTCATATGGATTTCGTTAAACCGGAATATCCATAATCTTTTCTGACCACAAAAAAGCTCCGACATATCCAAGAAGACAAATGCTCATTACTACCACTCCCGGTGGATTTCTATAGAGATGACTGCTATACTCCGGCGAACTGAGTGTAACAAAAAATAAAATTCCCGGAAGCAATAACATCATCATTTTCTGTTCTGCCCGCTTGGCCGCAACACCAGTTTCTATTTCCCTCATAATTTCATATTTTTCCTGCATACGGCTTCCTGTCTTGCGAATAATCTCTGTCAGATTTCCTCCGCTTCGCTTCACATATAGCAGAATATCTGAAAAACGACAGATATCTTCATTTCCACTGCGCTCAGCAAACTCGCACAACAATTGTTCTACCGGCTCATTCATTCGGATCTTTTGATTCATCTGATAAAATTCACGATAAATTTCTCCAGTTGTTCCATACAAACGTTCCAGTTCTTCCATGGCATAGCGCCAGGCTGATTCCAGGGAATATCCTGCTGTCAATGCACCTGATATAGCTCGGATCGCAGCTTGAAACTGGATCTGCATGCGTTGTTCCCGCACTTTTTGTTCTTTTTCTTTTTTTCTGTGTATACACATCGGAATCACGATTGCAGAAAGACATAATCCCCACAATGAACGATAAAATAAAAATGCAATGACTGCACTCAATACGGCACCTTCGCCTACCATTTTCCACAACTGTCTTGTTGAAAGTACCATCTTTTTATAATCTGGCGGAATATATACATTTACCTTCTTAGATGAAGTCGCAGATAATTCCTTTTTCCTCCAATTTTTTCCGATTGTGAAGCTGTCCTTCTCTCTTCCAACAGCCATGTACTTTTTCCCCTTTCTGACTGGATTCCCGGAATACAAACAACGGATTCAATTGAATTTCTCCCTGATTCATTCCATCTATTTCGCTGATCTGAATCACCTTTCTGGTTCGATCACGCATTCTTCCAAGATGCACTAAAATATCGATTCCAGAAGTAATCTGCCGTCGAACAGCCGGCAACGGAAGTTCCACACCTCCCATCAACACCATAGTTTCCAGGCGAAGCAGCATATCCTCACTGCTGTTTGCATGCCCCGTACTGAGACTTCCATCATGACCGGTATTCATTGCCTTTATATGGACTCCCTATGTTCCCATCATGCAGAAATACAACATCTATACTTAATATACACTGTATATAACGT
>CAKREL010000048.1 GCA_934317205.1 uncultured Eubacterium sp. | reverse complement strand
AGGCAAGGCGGTAGACTGATTTTCGTTATCGGAGCGAGCATAGCCCGACCGCGGGAGTGTGTCTGAGCCAACAGCTGCTTTTGCTGTTGGTGAGTTCGCGAATTTAATCAGAACTTGCTCTGGCAAGTTCTGGTGCGAGATTCGGGTCTGCGTAGCAGACATATTTCAAATCCGAATCTCTGCACATTCATGCGAAGCTATTCTAAGTGGAGGTGAAACCTCCGCTTAGGAGATAAGCGGCGCAGCGAAGATAGGAAATCTGTCGTGCCTGCATTGGAGTTTTTCCAATTTGTTCCTTACACAGACAAACAAGAATTAAAAGATGCAGCCATCGTAGTGTTTCAGCATATTTTGATCCGGGCGTTCTAAAAGGCTTGTGCACACGAAGTCTTTCATCGGTTCTACGAATGGGAAGGTATCGCGTGTAGCCCATGACGGAACGGTCCATGCTGGCGGATTGTTAATGAATGCGTTTGTCCATGCAGAGTTGTTCTCAAACCAGAGTTCGCATACACGATCCCAGCGATGGAAGAAGATATTGTCTTCGCTTACATCTACGAATTCCGGAGTACCGTCGCCTTCTGGAAGTGGAATCGGAGAATACTGTTTGTCATATGCTTTGTGTGAGAAGAAACGCAGCAGTCCCGGCAGTTTGCATGCTTCCGGTGCAAAATGATTTAAGAACCAGTCTTCGCCTTCTTCACGGGAAACGCCCTTCGGATAGGACATCATATATACAAAACGGATAAATGTTTTGCCGGCATGGTTCATTGTCTGACCAAAGAAATCTTCTGTCGGTTCAGCTGGGATGTTTGCGATTGCAACTGTCATGGCATTCTCTACAGGCTCTGGAGTCATGCCGAGGAGTCCACGCAGGCTTCTTCTGCCTTCTACGTCAAGGCTCAAGTTCTCATGTACACGATAGTTAAAGAATCCCATTGTTTCCATACCTTTTGCAGGCGGCATTACACGATACATGACGTAGCGTGTCAGCCATGGCTCCTGTGCCATTACTTCCGGACAATGATGGTGTACAAACCAGCGCTCCATAGCCGGAATGTTGTCGATATCGTTGATGTGGTGGATGATCAGTGTTTTGTTCATTACTGCCATTTTAAGTACCTCCAAAAAAATATAAAATGTGTTGTTTGTTATAGTCTGTATTTGATAAAATGATTGTAAACCTTGCCCTAAGGGCAGAGTCAAGAGAAAAGGAAATGTATACAAGAAAAATAGACAGGTACTTTTGCTAGTTTATTTGAGACGCTTATATAAGAAAAAATATGGAGGAAGATATGGAAGGATATATGACCATCGGGGAAGTGGCAAAAGTAAAGCAGGTTTCGATAAAAGCTCTTCGCTATTATGAAAAAATAGGAATCCTGAAACCGGCATACTCTGACCCGGATACGGGGTATCGCTATTATAAAAATGAACAGATGCTGGCCATCGACATGATCAAGTTTTTGCAGATTCTGGATATTCCGCTGAAAAATTGGAACCAGTACGTGGAGCCGACAGGAGAATTTGACCTGAAAGGATTGTTGAGAGATGGTCAGATCCGTGCCTATGAAAGAATCGGTGAATTGCAGAGCTGTCTGAAGCGGTTACAGCTGGCAGAACGGGGTATTCAGGACACGGAAAAATACAGGGATTGTGATAGCTTTTACAGGAGAGAGATCCAGGAGCGGAATATTTTGAGGAAAGAGATCAAAGAAGGATTATCTTCGGTGGAATTTCATAAAAAGCTGAGTGAACTGTTTGAACTGGCACAGAAGCATCAGTTGTCAGCAAATTATCCCTCCGGGATGATGGCAGATGTGGAAGATGGACAGGTGACATACTTTGTGTATGTGGAAGTGTTTGAACAAGTAGCGAAAGCGGATTGCGAATGTCCGCTTTACAATGGCGAGGAATTGCCGGAATATAAATGCATGCCGGCGGGGACGTACGAATGTCTGCGCTGTCCGCCGAAAAGTATTATGAAAGCTGCCGAGCTTTATCCAGAGTACTTTGCGCGCCATGCAAAATTTACGATTGTGGAATCGGATTGCATTACTTCACCGCTCTATTTTCAGGAATATCCTGTGGAGCTGCAATTCAACCTGATTAAGTAAGTGGTGGTAAGCTGATTGTGGATAGTAAGTCAAATTGTTTTGGTTGACTAACTCATAAAAAAACAAGTACAATATATCTTAATGTAAACACTTTACACATTGTCTCTGCTTCATGCATTTATTTTCAAAATTCAAGTCGAACGCACGTGAGACTTGTTATTACTCACCACTTTCAGAAGTGGGAGTCTTCTCGACTGAGATGAAGATATTTGGTGAAAAAGACACAATAAATAAACACAGACGGAGTGATTTTATTTATCCGGATGTAAAATATAATAAGAAGACTCTGACGGCAAGGAAGATCCGAGCGGGAATAGTTGTTCAATAAAAACATATATTTTTATTCAGGTTAGTTATTTATTTTGATCAGATAGAAGTGAGACCTGATGTAATTGGATTTACAGAACCATTTTTTCGACGGATTGCCGGGAAGATGGTTCTTTTTGATTTGTGAAATATATAACTAAGGATATACAAATTGTGGTAGGATGCGGGAAATTCCAGTCAAGTATACGCGAAATATTACAATTGTGTAAGGAGATATCAGGAGGGAAATATGTTAAAAGTAGCAATTTATGGAAAGGGCGGCATCGGGAAGTCTACAGTGACTTCCAATCTGGCAGCCGCTTTTGCAAATATGGGAAAACGTGTCATTCAGATCGGTTGTGATCCGAAAGCGGATTCGACAATTAATCTGCTTGGTGGAGAGCCGCTGCGTCCGGTAATGAATTACATGAGGGAAGAGGATGAAGAGCCGGATGAACTGGCACAGATTTCGAAGGAGGGGTACGGTGGTATCCTCTGTATCGAGACCGGTGGACCGACACCGGGACTTGGCTGTGCTGGCCGTGGCATTATTGCGACATTTCAGCTTCTGGAAGATATGGATTTATTTGAACATTACAAACCGGATGTAGTTTTGTATGACGTATTGGGTGATGTAGTCTGCGGTGGTTTCGCAGCACCGATCCGTGAGGGCTATGCAGAGAAAGTTCTGATCGTTACGTCCGGAGAAAAAATGGCACTGTACGCAGCAAACAATATTTCCAGTGCAGTGCGTAACTTTGAAGATCGCAGTTATGCCCGGGTATTTGGTATCGTACTGAACCATCGAAATGTGGAGAATGAGACGGAAAAAGTACAGGCATTTTCGGAAAAAATCGGTGTGCCGATCGTCGGAGAGGTTCCGCGAAGCGATGAAATTATCCGTTGGGAAGATCAGGGAAAAACAGTGATCGAGGGTGATCCGGATTCTGAGATCAGCAAATGTTTCTTTGAACTGGCAGAATTATTATTAAAAGAAGAGGAAAATGCATAAGGCAGCAAGTAGCGAAAGCGGATTGCGAATGTCCGCTTTACAAGCAGAGTGAACTGACTTATGGAAAGAAGAGGAAAATATATGAGACAGGAAGCATATTTTTGTACGATAGAAGAACTGAACAGTCTTGGAAAAGAGAATATTCCGCAGCAGCTCATTTCTCATACACATCTGATCTATAGTTCTCCGGCGACGCTGGCATTTAACTCACCGGGAGCAGAAGGATTCGGTGTCAAACGTGCGGGCCTGGCAGTTCCGGGTTCGATCATGCTGATCGTGGCGCCTGGATGCTGTGGTCGAAATACTTCAGTTTTGAGTTCTATGCGGGCTTATCATGACCGTTTTTATTATCTGTTGATGGATGAGACTGATATTGTAACTGGCCGTCATCTGAAAAAGATTCCAAAGGCAGTGGCGGAAATCTGCGAGGGACTGGAAAAAAAGCCGTCTGTTGTGATGATCTGCATCACCTGCGTGGATGCGCTGCTTGGAACGGACATGGAGCGTGTCTGTCGTAAGGCAGAGGAAGTTGTAGGACTTCCAGTAAAACCGTGTTATATGTATGCGTTGACCAGGGAAGGCCGCAAGCCGCCGATGGTGCATGTGCGCCAGTCTATTTATTCTTTGCTGGAGCCGAAGAAGAAAAAAGGAAATGTGGTGAATTTATTAGGATATTTCTCTCCGCTGGTGGATGACTGTGAATTGTATGATTTGCTTCATGGTGCCGGTGTGAAAACGATCCATGAAATTTCAAGATGCAAGGATTATGCGGAATATCAGACCATGTCTGAAGCGAATTTTAATCTGGTGCTGCATCCGGAAGCAAGGTTTGCGGCAGAGGATTTTCATGACCGCTTGAAAATCCCGTATATTGAGCTGCGCAGATTATATCAGATCGATAAAATCGCCAGTCAGTATCGTGCTTTTGGTGCGGCTTTGGGCGTAACGTTTGATGACGAAAAACCACGGAAAGCAGCGGAGGATGCGGTCGCAAAATTTAAGGAAAAATATCCGGATGCATCTTTTGCAGTGGGCGAGTGGATGAGTGGGGATCCTTTTGAGCTGGCTCTGGCGCTGGTGCGTTACGGTTTTTGCGTGCCGGAGATTTACGGAACATTATCCGGTGAAAATTTTATTTATGTGAAACAGCTGGCGGCATTGAGTCCGGAGACAAAAGTATTTTCCAATCTGGAACCGACAATGCTGTATTATGACAGAACGGATTCGGGTGTTAATTTCACCATCGGAAAAGATGCCGGATATTATCATAAAAATTGTCCAAACGTGCTCTGGAACGGAGAGCAGCAGCCATTTGGGTATGCTGGCGTTCGCAGACTGTTTGAGGCACTGGCGGAGGTATAGAGCAATGAGAGGATTAAGAAAATATTTGACACCTTTTGCACCGGATCAGTCTGGCGCAGTGTCTGTCTTATATGAATTTGGCGGAATTATCGTAATTTGTGATGCCGGTGGTTGTACCGGAAATATCTGTGGATTTGATGAACCGCGCTGGTTTGAGAGCAAAAGTGCATTGTTCAGCGCAGGGCTTCGAGATATGGATGCAATTCTTGGCAGAGATGATCGTCTGGTTGCAAAACTTGCAGATGCCGTGACAAAGCTGGATGCAAAATTTGCAGCGATCATCGGAACGCCGGTTCCGGCTGTTATCGGAACAGATTATCATGCGTTAAAACGTATGACGGAGAAAAAAGTGGATCTGCCGATTCTGACAGTGGACACCGATGGTATGGAACTTTATGACAAAGGTGCGGAAAAAGCATGGCTGGAGCTATTTCGTGTGTTTGCCGGTGAAAAGGGCACTGTGATTTCTGGAAATATCGGAATTCTTGGTATGACGCCGCAGGATATCAGTGATCTGCGGGCGGCAGACCGTATTCGGGAACGCTTTGCATCAGAAGGAAAGAATGCTATTTGTTATGGCATGGGAAACGGACTGGATGATGTCAGAACCGTATCCAGCGTGGAAAAGCATATCGTGGTGGCACCGGCGGCGCTAGAAGCGGCAAAGTATCTGGAACGGACTTACGGAACACCGTATGAGATTGGTTATCCGCTGGTGGATGAGCTGGTTTCTGATATAAATTACAGCGGAAAAAAAGTGCTGATCGTGCAGCAGCAGGTGCTGGGAAATGCCATTCGGGAAGATATTTTGAAAAAAGCACCGGATGCGCAGGTGACTGTGGCCAGCTGGTTTATGATGAAGCCGGAGCTTCGTACGGATGGAGATTTACATCTTCGAGATGAGGATGATTATATAGAACTGGTAGAAAAAGGTGGTTTTGACGTAATTTATGCAGATCACTGTATGCAGCGGATGACACCGAACTTTGCCGGAACATTCGTAGATACTGTACATTTTGCGGTGTCCGGACGATTGAATTAGGAGAAGAATAGGGATATGAGCGAAGTTACGAAACGGATCCGCGTGTATGGTATTGTCCAGGGAGTTGGTTTTCGGCCGACGGTGAGCCGTCATGCGGCATCAAATGGGATTCGTGGAAGTGTGTGTAACAAAGGACCATATGTGGAAATTTATGCGCAGGGCTCGCCAGAGCAGGTAGATGGATTCCTCAGAGATTTGGAGGAACATCCGCCGAAACGTGCGGCGATTTTAAAGATAAATACAGAGGAGCTTTTGGCTGAGGATACGCCACAGTTTGAGGCGTTTGATATTATCGAGAGTGAAAAAACAAAGGGTGAGATTTTTGTTTCTCCGGATATTGCAATCTGTGAAGAATGCAAAGAGGAAATGTACAATCCGAAAGATCGGCGATATCTGCATCCGTTTATCAACTGTACCTGCTGCGGCCCGCGGCTGACGATTCTCGATTCGCTGCCGTATGACCGGGAGCGTACCAGTATGAAAGAGTTTCCGATGTGTCCGGATTGCGCAAAAGAATATTACGATCCGAAGACACGTCGTTACGATGCACAGCCGGTGTGCTGCAATGAATGCGGACCGGAAGTGTATCTGATTGGAAGAAGTGAGCGGGGCAGAGACGCTATCACATATACACGTCAGGTGATTCATGATGGTGGAATCGTGGCGATCAAAGGAATCGGAGGTTTTCATTTGTGTTGTGATGCGACAAATGAGGAAGCTGTCAGTCGATTGCGTACTTTAAAACGCCGTCCGGCGAAACCGTTTGCGATTATGGCAAAAGATGAAACTGTAGTAAAAAGGGAATGTATCGTGACACCGGAGCAGGAAGCGATCCTGACCGGTCATCAGAAGCCAATCTTACTTCTGGACAGACGTTCGGATGAACAAACGGAAGCGAAGATCGGTGTTTTAGAAAAGACGGGAGAAAAACAACTACAGTTGGATAAAAAACTGAAACAGGAAAATGCATCTGGAATGCGGCTTGCCCCATCCGTGGCACCGGGGAATCCGAAAGTTGGTATGATGCTTCCTTATGCACCGGTTCAGTTATTGATCTTTCAGTATGATGATGGAATCGAAATGCCGGATTTACTGGTGATGACAAGTGGAAATACTTCCGGCGCACCAATCTGTCGAGATGATGAGGAAGCGGTTGCGGAGTTATCCCATTTATGCGATGCGATTTTATCTCACAATCGAAAAATCCGGATTCGCGCCGACGACACGGTCATGGATTTTTACAAAAACGAGCCATACATGATCCGTCGTTCCAGAGGTTATGCACCATTGCCGTTTATGACATCGGTGGACTGGAACGGTCAGGTGCTTGCGGTTGGCGGTGAGTTGAAAAATACATTTTGCATTGGTGTGGACAGTCGTTTCTATCCGTCACCATATGTGGGAGATCTGGAAGATCTGCGAACGGTGAAAGCTTTACAGGAGACGATTCACCGGTTTCAGACATTATTGGAAGTGGAGCCGCAGGTAGTTGTCTGTGATCTGCATCCGAAATACAATTCCACAGTTGTGGCAGAAAGTCTTGGTTATCCAATGCTTCAGGTGCAGCACCATTATGCGCATATTTTATCTTGCATGACAGAAAATGATTGTCAGGAACCTGTAATTGGAGTTTCTTTTGACGGAACCGGCTACGGAACGGATGGAACAATCTGGGGTGGAGAGATTTTGCTGGCAGATTATCAGGATTTTACCAGATTTGGCAGCATTACACCGTTTTTGCAGATAGGCGGAGATGCTTCTGCAAAAGAGGGTTGGCGTATTGCCGTATCCATGATTTACGGCTATACAAAAGACCGTGAAAAAGCGTGGGAGATCATTGAGAAACTGAGACTTTGCAATGAACAGGAAAGCAAGGTGCAGTTTACCATGGCAGATCGGAAAATCAATGCGGTGATGTCAACCAGTGCAGGACGACTTTTTGATGCAGTCAGTGCAATTCTTGGAATCCGGCGGCAGTCGAGTTTTGAGGGCGAAGCATCCACAGCGCTACAGTTTGCAGCAGAAACTTTTGAACAGAAACAGATACTGGGTTCAAATAAAAAACAGAATATCTGCCAGACGGTAGACAAACAGTTGGTGGATCAGAAAGATACGTTATGTATTTTGGATACGGAAACTCTGGTGCAAAGGATCGTAGAAGCAAAATTACAAGGTGCAGACAGTGACGTCCTAGCTTATTTGTTTCATCAGATGCTGGCGGAACAGATTGTTGCGGCTTGCATAGAAGCCCGAAAAAGTTCCGGCAGAAATAAGGTCGCTTTGAGTGGTGGTGTATTTCAGAATCGATTACTGTTGCGTTTGACAGAGGAACAATTGCTGCAGGAAGGTTTTGAAGTGTTGCGACATCGTATGATTCCACCAAACGATGGAGGAATTGCGATTGGACAGGCGACCTATGGAATGAACTGGTTACAGAAAGTGGAAAAAGAGATTTAGCATTTTTAGGAGGAAAAAATATATGTGTGTAGGTTTATCAGCAAAGGTAGTAAAAATCAGTAATGGCACAGCAGTGATTGATGCCGGCGGTGCAAAAAGAGAAGTTTCCGCCCAGCTTTTAGAAGATCTGGAGCCGGGAGATTATGTTATGGTTCACGCAGGTGTGGCCATCGCAAAGATTACGGATGAAGATGAGAACGAGACAGATCAGCTGATGGAGGAGTTTTTGTAATGGGGGAGACAAGCAGCGAAAATAAAAAAAGAACTGCCCGTGAGATCATAGAAAATTATAACGGTCCGAAAGTCCGTATCATGGAAGTATGCGGAACTCATACCCATGAGATTTTCCGGTTGGGAATCCGAAAATTATTGCCGGAGCAGGTAGAATTAATCTCCGGACCAGGATGCCCGGTCTGTGTAACACCGGTCAGTTTTATCGATGAGGCGATTTACCTGGCATTGGAAAAAGGCGTGACAATTTGTACATTTGGCGACCTGGTGCGTGTGCCGGGTACAAAAATGAGTCTTGCAGGAGCCAGAGAGCAGGGAGCAAAAATCCATGTTGTATATTCTCCGGCAGATGCTGAAAAATATGCAAAAGAGCATCCGGGAGAACAGGTGACCTTTTTGTCTGTCGGATTTGAGACAACGACACCGGCGGGCTGTCTGTCTGTCAAAGCAGCAAAAGAGGACGGCCTGGATAACTATTCTCTATTAGTTGCCAATAAGACAATGCCACAGGCTTACGAGGCTTTAAAGGGCAGCGCAGATGTATTTTTATATCCGGGACATGTCAATGCCATTACAGGAACACGTCTGTGTGAAGCATTGACAGAGGAAGGTGTCAGCGGTGTTGTGGCAGGATTTACCGCAAAAGAACTGATGACAGCGCTGGCAGTTTCACTGGTGAAATTCCAGGAAGGAAAGCCGTTTTTTGTAAATTGCTATCCGCGTGTGGTGACACAGGATGGAAGCAAAGAGGCACAGGTTCTGGTGGATGAGATGATGGAAAGCTGCGATTCCGAATGGCGTGGACTGGGCGTGATTTCCTCCTCTGGTATGAAATTAAGACCGGAATGGCAGAATTTTGATGCCCGTATCAAATATCAGATGCCAAAAATAGAGGGAAAACCAAATCCGGCCTGTCGCTGTGGAGATGTATTGCAGGGAAAATGCAAACCATCCGACTGTAAAGTGTTTGGAAAAGGCTGTACACCTCAGCACCCGATCGGAGCCTGCATGGTATCCGGAGAAGGAGCCTGCTCTGCGTACTATCAGTATTCATAAAAATAAAGTTATACAGTAACAGATGTGCTTCTCTCTTAGCACAAATCGTTCGTAAATGAAACAGAAAGAAGGAAAACATAATGGAAAATAAAACAGTCACAATGGCACATGGCGCCGGAGGAAAACAGACATCCGAATTGATCGACCAGGTATTTAAGGAGCATTTTGCAAATCCTGATCTGACCGCAGATGATGCAGCTGTACTGGTTCCGCCAGCAGGAAGAATGGCAGTATCCACCGATGGATTTATCGTATCACCGGCATTTTTCCCTGGTGGAAATATCGGAAAACTGTCAATTTGCGGAACCGTCAATGATCTTGCCTGCATGGGTGCTAAACCATTGTATCTGACTTGTGCATTTGTCATTGAAGAAGGCTTCCCGATGGAAAAACTGGAAGAAATTGCAGCAGCAATGGAGAAAACAGCAAAAGAGGCTGGCGTACATATTGTGTCCGGTGATACCAAAGTGGCCGGAAAAGGTCAGGTAGATGGTGTTTTTATTACCACTACAGGAATGGGCGAGATTCAGGAAGGTGTAACGGTTGGCGGTGAGTTAGCAAAACCGGGCGATGCAATTATTGTAACTGGTGATATCGGGCGCCACGGATGTACGATTTTATTAGAAAGAGAAGATTTTGGTATCGATGCGGATGTGACAAGTGATTGTGCACCATTATGGGGAACCGTAAAGGCAGTGATGGATACCACACATAACTTGCACGTCATCCGTGATGCTACAAGAGGTGGTGTCGGAACTGTTTTGTATGAAATCGCTGGACAGAGTAACGTGGGAATCCGTCTGAATGCAGCAGCCGTTCCGGTACAGCCGGAAGTAAAAGGTGTCTGTGGAATGCTTGGATTAGAGCCGTTATACCTTGCCTGTGAGGGCAGACTTGTCATTATGGCACCGAAGGAAGAAGCAGATGCCATCGTAGAGACATTGCGTAAATGCCCATATTCCGCAGATGCAGCGATTATCGGTGAAGTTATTGCTGATGAGGCGGGCAGAGTTGTGATGGAGACAGAGATCGGAACGCAGGCACTGCTTCCGCAGCCAGGCGGCGAACTGTTGCCACGTATTTGCTAGAAAATGTAGAGTGCAATAATTTTGAGGAGAATGTGTAAGTTTACACTGACTAGAATTATATATTGAGTCTCACATGTATTCGATTAAAAAATGAAACAGGTTTAGAGGTGTGAATGTGCAATGAAAAGCAGAGAAAAACTGCAACGCAAGACGGTAGAGCAATTTCCGTTGCAGAAGCGAGCATAGTCCGCCCGTGGGAGTGTGTTTGAATCCGCCGGTTTTGCGGGTGAGTTCGCGGGAACGGGCGGAGATAAGCGGCGCAGCGTATGCAGGAAATTGTTCGTGTCTGCGTGCAGTTTTCTCTGCTTTCATGCACTTCAAAAAAGTAAATTATCAGCCAGAAAAGGAGGAAACCATACATGGACACCAGAGTGGCGGTGATATCAATTATTGTGGAGCAGGAGGATGCTATCGAAGAATTAAATATTCTTCTTCACGAAGCGCGCCAGTACATTGTCGGCAGGATGGGAATTCCATATCGCCCAAAGGGCATCAGTATCATAAGTATCGCTATTGATGCACCGCAGAATACCATCAGTGCACTTTCTGGAAAAATCGGACGTTTGAAAGGTGTATCAGCGAAAACGGCTTATTCTAACGTTATCACTCCGGCAGAGGAAGGAGCAGAACAGTGATCAAGATAGCAGTATACGGAAAAGGTGGAATCGGAAAATCCACAACTGTGTCTAATGTGGCAGCAGCGCTGGCAGAGATGGGGCTGACGGTTATGCAGATTGGCTGTGATCCGAAGGCAGATTCTACAATCCAGCTTCGCCATGGGGAAGCGGTTCCAACTGTACTGGATTTATATAACGAGAAAAAACAGACCTTAGAGCTGGAAGATATGATTCGCATTGGCTACAACGGTGTTATTTGTGTGGAAGCCGGAGGACCGACACCAGGACTTGGATGCGCCGGCCGTGGGATTATCACAGCTCTGGAAAAATTAAAAGAGACGGGGGCGTATGATGTATACAAGCCGGATGTCATTTTATATGATGTGCTTGGAGATGTAGTCTGTGGCGGATTTTCTATGCCAATGCGAAATGGTTATGCAGATAAAGTATTTATCATTACTTCCGGAGAAAATATGGCAATCCATGCAGCGGCTAATATTGCCATGGCGGTGGAAAATTTCAAAAACCGCGGCTATGCACAGCTTGGTGGTATTATTCTGAACCGCAGGAATGTTTTGCGGGAAGAAGAAAAAGTTGCAGAACTGGCAGCTGATTTTCATACAGAAGTTATTGGAACTTTGTCTCACAGTGAGCAGGTGGCACTGGCAGAAGCACAGGGAATGACACTGATGGAGTGTTATCCGGACAGTGCTATGGCAGAGGAATATCGTGTAATTGCAAAAGAAATGTACACCCTGTGCGGTGGTACTATGGAGGAAAATTAGATGTTGCAGCGAGTAGGGGAAACAGCAGATTCAAAAGATGCTGTGGTAAAAATCAAAGATGCATGTTTTCCTGCACCGTTTGCGTCTGAATTAGAGTATAATTCTCCGGTTCACGGTAATTGGAATATTGTACATACCGGAATGCTGGTACCAGAAGCAATTCAAATCTATGTCTGTGCGGACAACTGTATGCGCGGTGTTGTACTGACAGCGGCAGAAATGAATGCGGCAGATCGTTTTTCTTTTGTCATTGTGGAAGAACAACATGTTTTAAACGGCAATTTAGAGGACATCACGATCGAGGGTGTGACAGATGTACTGAACAAGCGAGGGGATCATCCGAAGGCAGTGCTCCTATTTACGGTATGTCTGCATCATTTTGTGGGAAGCAATCTGACTTATATTTATGACGAATTGGAACGCCGTTTCCCGGATATTTGTTTTGTTCGCTGTTATATGGATCCAATCATGCAAAAACATGGTCTGACGCCGGATCAGAAGCTGCGAAAAGCCATGTATGATCCTTTGCCGGAGTGTGAAGCAGATGAAAAAACGGTATCGGTATTCGGCAGTGATTTTGTACTGGATGAAAGCAGTGATATCAAGCGCTTATTGAGACGATATGGTTATACTGTAAGAGAACTTCCAGCCTGTGAAACATGGCAGGATTTGCAGGATATGAGTAAGGGCCGATTGTTTCTGGACATTTACCCGGCGGGAAAATACGGTATGGAGACACAGGCGCGTCGCTTGCACCGTGCGCATCTGTATTTGCCGGGAAGCTTTGATTATGAAGAAATCGAGCAACAGTTAAAGCAGCTGACGGATGCCTTGGGAATTCCAGAACTGAGCAGGGAAACACTGGATGTGGAACGTGCTGCCTGTGAGGAAGTTTTGGCAAAAGCGAAAGCATTGATCGGGGATATGCCAATCACGCTGGATTATCTGTATCATCCGAGACCATTGGGACTGGCAAAACTGCTTTTGACCCATGGGTTTAACGTAAAGGCAGTGTATCTGGACGGAATCAGCCCGGAGGAAAAAGCAGCATTTGACTGGCTGCAGAAATATGCACCGGAATTGGAACTGATCGCCACAATTCAGGTTAAAATGCGTGTATTGCCAAGAGGCGGCGAAGAGGAAGTACTTGCTATCGGACAAAAAGCAGCATATTTTAGTCGCAGCCGTCATTTTGTAAATCTGGTGCAGGGGGAAGGCCTGTATGGATTTGACGGTATCCGTAGAACAGCAGAATTGATGATGGAAGCGTATCGTGAGGAAAAAGATACAGAAAAACTTGTAGTACAAAAAGGATGGGGGTGCGAGTGCTGCCTATGAGACAATCATATCGAATCATACCAATTTATACGGCAGATGTGTCTGGTGTCTGTTCTGCATTGTACGAGCTTGGCGGAATGACAGTGATGCACGACCCTTCCGGTTGTAACTCTACTTATAATACGCATGATGAAATCCGCTGGTATGATCAGGACAGCCTGATCTTTATCTCAGGGCTGACAGAAATTGATGCCATTATGGGAAATGACCGGAAATTCATTGATGATATTGAGCATGCGGCGCGGGAATTACATCCCAAATTCATAGCATTGGCAGGTTCACCGATTCCCTTTATGAATGGAACCGATTTTCCGGCGATTGCAAGAGTGATTGAGACAGAAACCGGGATCCCGACATTTGCTGTGCCAACAAACGGCATGCATGATTATATATATGGCGCAGGTATTGCACTGGAGGAAATCGCAAAGCGATTCACAGAAGAAGCGGATACAAAGAATGCTATACAGAAACCGAAAATCAGATTTAGACGAAGTGTGAACTTGCTGGGTGTAACCCCGTTAGACTTCGGACCGCAGAAAAATGTAAATCTGCTGAAAGAAAACCTGCACAAATATGGTTGGAATGTATTATCTACCTGGGCGATGGGCGATTCTTTGGAGACATTGCAAATGGCAGCAAGCGCAGAGGTCAATCTGGTAGTGTCTGCCGTTGGGCTGCGGGCAGCAAAAGTACTTCAGGAAAAGTTCGGAACACCATATGTGATCGGAACACCAAATGAGTGGCTGGCAGAGGATATTTCAAAGAAGATGGAAAATGCGATAGAGCAGCTATCCGGTGCGTTTATTCCAGAAGCAGTATATCTGAAGGAACGCATGCAGAAAAATGCCGAAATCACCCTGATTGGAGAACCTGTCACTATGGGTTCACTGGCAGCAGGCATCGAGAAAGTATATGGACGTTCAGCGCGCGTGTTCTGTCCACTAAAAGAATGTGAAAAGCTGATTGGTGAAAAAGATGCCATTGTCCTTGGAGAAGAGGCAATGGAAAAAGCTTTGAAAGATGCAAAAATTATTGTAGCTGATCCGTTATACAGACCAATCGCTCCAAAAGATTGCGAGTTTTATGAATTGCCGCATGTAGCATTTTCTGGTAGGATATTTTTAAGCAGATTTTAACAAAATGAAAGAAGTCCCCTGTTTCAATTGCGTAAAGCAATAAGGGAGGTACTTACTGAGAAAAGGATGAATAATATAATCATGACTACAGATGAAAAATACATGAAGCAAGCGATAAAACAGGCAAAGAAGGCATACGCTATCGATGAAGTGCCAATCGGCTGCGTCATCGTAAATGATGCCGACGGCAAAATTATTGCCCGGGGTTATAACCGTCGAAATATAGATAAAAACACGCTCTCCCATGCAGAATTAAATGCAATCCGCAAGGCGAGCAAAAAGCTGGGAGACTGGCGGCTGGAAGGCTGCACAATGTATGTGACATTGGAACCATGTCAGATGTGCGCCGGTGCACTGGTGCAGTCGCGGATTGATCGCGTGGTGATCGGAAGTATGAACCCAAAGGCAGGCTGTGCCGGATCAGTTCTGAACCTGCTTCAGATTGCAGGATTTAACCATCAGGTGGAAATCGTGCAGGGTGTTTGTCAGGAAGAGTGCTCTGCGATGCTGAGCAGTTTTTTCAAAGAATTACGTGAGAAGAAAAAGCGGGAAAATGAAACAAAAAGGACTGCTCTGCAGCAGTCCGTATAATTAGAGAATTTTACCGTTTTTTTCACAAATTGGAGACTGACCGGCTGTCATTGTCACCAAGTAACCATCTTTGCCGAAATTTATGGCAAGAACCTTGCAGTTTTCGTCATAAAAAATTTGAATAAATACGGCATTTTTTGGAGGATTGGATCCAAAATTATATTTAATACTGTTGTTCAATGTCGCACCGGAGGTTGGAACATTGCTGTTTCCGAAATTATATTGGGAATTATTTTTGCTCTGACTGTCTAAATAGATCAGGACTTGCTGGGCTATCCACTGACTGGCAGTTGTTGGATTTTTATGCCAGTTCTTTTGCTCATCAGAAAACGTTGCATTTGATATACGACCAAGACATTTTGTGTAAGTTTTACCATCAATCGTACAAGAATTGGTCAATGCATTTTTCATACTTTTCTCATCAATATTCAAACCATAGTATTCAGAAGCGGCAGATTGTGCTGCCGTCCAGATACCTTTTGCTTCAGATTCAATCGATCTCGCTTTTGATTTGTCAATATATCCGGTCAGTGCCGGGATAAGTAATGCAGCAAGAACCGCTATAATAACAAGAACAACAATAAGTTCTACCAGTGTAAAACCTTTTTTGGCTTTCAGTTTTGACATTATCGAACTCCCCTCTTTTTCTGGGATTGGTATGTGACATTAAAAATTGTGGATTTTCAACCATTATATCATGATATGCGTAATATTTCCATAAAAAATGTGACCATATCCCATTGTCGGTTACCATATGGTATGTGAAATGAAAGAAAATTTGTTGACAGCAATTAATATCCAACCTGACTTTCAGAGTTGAATAGTAAAATATGGTGCTAAATCCTAAAGACGGGAAAAATAGAAAATGAAGAATGTGGTGAGAAGAAATTGCAAATTTGCAATTTCTTCTCTTTTTTCCGTGCAAAAATATTAAAAATCACACCGATTTTTTCAAAAATAGTACGATGTTAAAAAAACGTCTTTTTGATATACTAAAGACAACAAAATGTAATGAGGCAACAGGAAGAAGATGGATAGATATGGGAAAAAAGGAAGAAATATCTTCCCCGGGAAAACAACTGGAAAGATTATGTGAAATTGAAGGAATATCAAAAAGTGAATTCGCAAGGCGCCTGGGTGTGGCACCATCACAGATCAGCAGAATATTCAGTGGGGAGACAAAGTCAATCAGCAGTGATCTTCTGGTACGGATCGCAAGAGAATTTCAGGTATCCACAGATTATATTTTAGGAATAGAGACAGCTGACAGAGAGAATGCGAACGGGGAGATGGAGCGGTCAGAGGAAGCAGGAAGGGAAAAAACAGTCCACATCCCGATGCTTCTTATGAGCACGGCATTTCAACCGGGACAGTGCCTTGCCATGATCGAACAGATTCAGAATGCAGATGTAAAAAAGATGGCATATTGCGAATACTATTATTTTACCGGGCAGCATGATAAGGCAGTAAATCTGACAGAATTATATTTGAATCATTCGGATCCGATGCTGCGCCTGTCAGCATGTCTGATCCATATATTTGCCAATCTTTCCCTGAATCATATCAATGCTGCGAAAGGTGGATTGGAAAGTCTGAAAGTGAACCTCAGGCAGGTTCTTTCCGTAGAGACAGATCGAAAAACAAAGGCGATGGGAATTTTTGTGGCTGTTGCTGCCAGTACGCTTCTGCATCTGCCCATGGGCGAAATCCCGTCCCCGTCAGAGTATCTGAACGAACTGCCAAAAGGAATGCGGTTGTGGGGCTGCTATGTATTGGCGCACAAAGCTTATCTGGAGCAGGAGTATGAAAAGGCCCTTGGAATTGTGGAAACCTGCAAGATGCTGAGTACAGAGATTTATCCGATCGCGTTGATCTATCAGAATCTTATGGGTGCTATGGCATGCATGAACCTGCGTCAATCAGAAGCGGCAAAAGCATATTTTATGGAAGCCTGGAGAATCGCAAAACCGGATGGATTGATTGAGGGTATCGGAGAACATCATGGTTTGCTGCAGGGGCTGATTGAAACCTGTCTGAAGACCGATGATCCGGAAGGATACAAGAAAGTGATTCAGATCACGTATCAGTTCAGTTATGGCTGGCGGAGAATCCATAATCCGGAGACGAAAGAGGATATCGCCGATAATCTGACGACTACGGAATTTACCATTGCCATGCTGGCGAACCGGGGATGGACCAATGCGGAGATCGCAGAACATATGAATATGACACTGCGTACGGTGAAACAGCATCTGTCATCGGTATTTCATAAATTAAATATCGACAATCGAGGACAGTTAAAGGCATATATGTTGAAGTAAAAAGCGACACATAGAAAAAGAAACCTTATAAAATCATGGCTGAAGATTCCGAAAAGTTATGGTGAAACGGAGGAGGAAATAAAATGAAGAAGAGGATTTTGTGTATCTTGCTTATGCTGTTCATGATTGTAAGCTTAGTTCCGCAGACGGCCTATGCAATGGTAGGTGCAGTGAGGAACGAGAACGCTGCCACCTCAAGTGGGCAAGAGAATTATAACGGATGGGCGGTGCGGTGGATTCAAAACGACTACCTGCGCCTGTATGTATTGCGAAGAGCAAATGCCGCAGGTGGTAATGCAAACACCTATCTGGCAACGGTACCTGCACGAACCACTGCATCCGCAAAAGAGGCGTATAACATGGTGTTCACGAAGGGCATCTATCAGCGTCCTTATTTCACGCTGGATTCTGAGGA
>CAKREL010000047.1 GCA_934317205.1 uncultured Eubacterium sp. | reverse complement strand
GACAGAGCCAATAGAATGACCAGTATGATTAATTGTATTGCGGAACTTATGTCCAAAAATAATTCACCTCTCTAAATGTGTTGTTTGTGGGCACAGCCTGTTACAAAAATCTGTAAAACGCTGTAGATTACAATTTTATTCTTTATATTACAGGAAACGAGTAGGATTTTCAAGAGAATATTGTGTGAAAATCAGGTTCTATTCAACTAATTATCGGAATATATATCATATGGGAGGAAGAAAAAATGGAAAGAACACAGGGAAATAACAAAATTGTAATGAAAGTATTGAGCACATTGCTGATTATGTACATAGTAACGGGAGCATTATTATTTTTGCTGGCGTTTCTTCTTTATAAAATGGAACTGGAAGAAAACATTGTGACGATTGGAATTATGGTAATCTACGTGATATCAGGACTTCTGGGTGGAATCATTATCGGAAAACGGATGAAAACCAGACGTTTTTTGTGGGGAATCGTAGTAGGAGCAGCATATTTTCTGGTGTTGATGATAGGATCGATATTAATGAACCGCGGACTTACCTCCGATGGACTACATGTGATGATGACACTGCTGATGTGTATGGGAGCAGGGATGATCGGGGGAATGGTCAGTTGAACCGTTCAGAACCAACCTCCAAAATGCGATGCATTTCGTCGGTGGGCGTATCCGCCAAATAAAATTTCAGAAACAGATTTAAAAATACAAGTATTTTACATCTGTTTCATGAAATTTTGCTTGGCTCTGAACGGTTACAAAAAAATACTTTCTTTATAGTCGAAAATATGATATACTTCTGACATATGTAAGAAGAAAGGAGATTTCGGAAGATGAAACACGTAAAAACATTAAATACAAAAAGATTACAGAACACAGTAAAAAAAGGCGGATGCGGTGAGTGCCAGACATCATGCCAGTCTGCTTGCAAAACTTCCTGTACAGTAGGAAACCAGAGCTGTGAGCACAAATAAGAAAAATAAGTAAATGATACACAAAGGGCCGTATGCTAAGGCATGCGGTCATTTGCACGTTTATAAGGAAAAGAAAAACAGCAGTTATTTTGCGCTGATTTTGATATAGAAAATAGAAAGAGAGGAACTACATTTGGTTCACCAGTATAAAAATAATGGTTATAACATTGTTCTTGATGTAAACAGTGGTGCGATCCATGTGGTAGATGATGTCTCCTATGATGTGATCGCTCTGTACGAAGATCATACACCAGAGGAGATTGTGGCAGAGCTATCCGCAAAATACAGTGAGGCAGACGTGAAAGAAGCCTGTGAGGAGGTCGCTTCCCTAAAAGAGGCTGGAGAGCTGTTTACAAAAGACGAATACGAAAATTATATTATGGACTTTAAGAAACGTCCGACAGTTGTAAAGGCACTTTGCCTGCATATTGCACACGACTGCAACCTTGCCTGTCGCTATTGTTTTGCAGAAGAAGGCGAGTATCATGGTCACAGAGAATTGATGACTTATGAAGTAGGAAAGAAAGCATTGGATTTCCTGATCGAAAACTCCGGAAGCCGTCGCAATCTGGAAGTGGATTTCTTCGGTGGCGAGCCTCTGATGAACTGGCAGGTTGTCAAAGATCTGGTAAAATACGGTAGAGAGCAGGAAAAGCTGCATGATAAGAAATTCCGTTTTACACTGACTACAAACGGTGTATTATTGAATGATGAAGTGATGGAATTTGCAAACAAAGAGATGGGGAATGTCGTATTGAGTATCGATGGACGAAAAGAAGTTCATGATCATATGAGACCGTTCCGCAATGGAAAAGGAAGCTACGATATGATCGTGCCGAAATTCCAGCAGTTTGCAGAGAGCCGCAATCAGGACAAGTATTATGTCCGCGGAACTTTCACTCATTACAATCTGGATTTTGCAGATGATGTCCTTCATCTGGCAGATCTTGGTTTTAAGCAGATTTCCGTTGAACCGGTAGTTGCAGAGGATTCTGAGGAGTATGCACTCCGCGAGGAAGACCTACCGAAGCTGTTTGCGGAATATGACAAGCTTGCCGCTGAAATGGTAGAAAGAAAAAAAGCCGGAAAGGATTTTAATTTCTTCCATTTTATGATAGATTTAGAGGGTGGTCCATGTGTGGCAAAGAGATTATCAGGATGTGGTTCAGGTACCGAGTATCTGGCTGTTACTCCATGGGGTGATTTCTATCCGTGCCATCAGTTTGTAGGAAATGAAGAATTTCTGATGGGAAATGTCTGGGACGGTGTGAAACGTACCGACATCCGGGATGAATTCAAATGCTGCAACGTTTATGCAAAAGAAAAATGCAGAAACTGTTTTGCAAAATTCTACTGCAGCGGCGGATGTGCAGCAAACTCCTATCATTTTCATGGACATATCAATGATGCATATGATATTGGCTGTGAGCTTCAGAAAAAGCGTATTGAATGTGCAATCATGATCAAAGCGGCAGAAGCTGAGATGGAGGTAGAAGGATGAAGAAAAAAAAGGGAGTTGTAGTTTTTCTGGTAATGATCATTGCGATGTTACTGCTTGGCTACTATTCTTATGGTATTGTAAAGGGTACCGCAGCAAAGGACAATGAGAAAGGTGTAAAACTTGGCCTGGATCTTGCCGGTGGTGTCAGTATTACATACCAGGTGAAAGGTGATGCGACACCGTCTGCAGAGGATATGAGTGATACAGTATATAAATTGCAGAAGCGTGTCGAAACTTACAGTACAGAGGCTGAAGTTTATCAGGTAGGCGATAATCGTATCTCTGTAGAAATTCCAGGTGTATCAGATGCTAATGCAATTTTGGAAGAACTTGGAACTCCGGGTACTTTGGAATTTAAGACACCGGATGGAGAGACTTTCATGACCGGTGAGATGGTATCAGATGCACAGGCTGGTACAGATACAAGTGGTAAAAGTTCCAGCAAATATGTGGTTCAGTTAAAGCTGAATGCTGAAGGCGCAGAAATTTTCTCTGAAAAAACAGGAGAATATCTGAAACAGGCACTGCCAATTTATTATGATGGTGAGTGTATCAGTTATCCGACAGTAGAGAATCAGATTACAAATGGCGAGGCTGTTATCAGCGGTATGAAGAGCTACGAGGATGCAGAAGCGCTTGCTTCCCAGATCCGAAGTGGTGCACTGAAACTGGAACTGGAAGAGTTGCAGTCTGAAGTCGTTGGAGCTAAACTTGGTTCACAGGCCATCAAAACAAGTATTATTGCAGCAATCATCGGTATTTTGATCATTATTGCATTTATGCTGATCGCATACCGTATTCCGGGACTGGCAGCATCTATTGCACTGCTGATCTATACAGGCATCATACTTGCAATTTTACATTTATATCACATTACACTGACCTTACCAGGTATTGCAGGTATTATTCTGTCTATTGGTATGGCGGTGGATGCCAACGTCATTATTTTTGCACGTATCCGTGAGGAGATAGCGGCCGGACATTCAGTAGCTCAGTCTATTGATACTGGATTTAAAAAAGCTTTTTCAGCAATTTTTGATGGAAATATTACTACTTTAATTGCAGCAGCAGTACTTGGTCTGCGTGGATCAGGTACAGTAAAAGGCTTTGCGGCAACATTAGCTATCGGTATCATATTCTCTATGTTTACTGCATTGGTAATTTCCAGATGGCTGGTAAAAGCGCTTTATGGAATTGGATTCCAGGATAAGAAATTCTATGGTGAGAAGAAAGAGGGCAAGAGTGTCAACTTCCTTGGAAAACGTGGAGTATTCTTCGGGGTTTCTCTGGCAGTGATCGTAGCAGGATTTGTAGGTATGGGTGCACACAAAGCAGGTGATGGACAGGCATTGAACTTCAGTATGGAGTTTAAGGGCGGTACCGCTACAACAGTTGCATTCGACAAAGATTATACCATCGAGGAAATCGATGATCAGATTGTTCCTTATGTAGAAGAAGTAACTGGTGACGCAAATGTACAGACACAGAAAGTGGCAGACAGTAATTCTATCATCATCAAGACAAGAACACTGGATCTGGATGAGCGTGAGCAACTGGCAACCGCAATGGAAGACAACTTTGGTGTTCAGGAAAGTGATATTACATCTACAAATATCAGTTCAACAATCAGTAACGAGATGAGAAGTGATGCGGTTGTAGCTGTGATCATAGCAACAATCTGTATGCTGATCTATATCTGGTTCCGGTTTAAAGATATCCGTTTTGCAAGCAGTGCGGTTATTGCCCTGGTACATGATGTACTTGTTGTACTGGCATTTTATGCATTATCCCAGACATCTGTCGGAAGTACATTTATCGCCTGCATGCTGACTCTGGTAGGTTACTCCATCAATGCGACCATCGTTATCTTTGACCGTATCCGTGAGAATCTGGCTCTGGAGAGCGGACGCAGAGATACAGACCTGAAAGAAATTGTAAACAAGAGTATCACACAGACATTGTCACGAAGCATTAATACTTCCCTGACAACCTTTATCATGGTATTTATGCTGTTCATTCTCGGTGTATCTTCTATCCGTGAATTTGCAGGACCACTGATGGTAGGCGTTATCTGTGGTGGATATTCTTCCGTATGCATTACAGGTGCACTGTGGTACGTATTTAAGACAAAGTTTTCAAAAAAGAAAAAATAATAAAAAATGTCTGATATAAGGCAGAGAGCAGCAACTATTTGTTTGGTTGCTGCTTTCTTTTTGTATATTCCCAGATGATTCCTGTAATAGAGCACAGGGGGGAGTTTGCGGAGCGTGCGATAATCAGACAATACATTTATGCAAATGTGACAAGTTTTAATCTGAAAAATACGAAAAGTTGTTGTAACCATCAAAGTTACAAAAAACCTAGTAATTTACTCTAAAATAGTGTATGATAAGTTTCAGTTAACAGAGTTCTGACATTCAAGTCGAACGCACGTGAAAATGGTTTGTCAATACTATCTTGCATGATATTTGATTTTTTGTTAATATAGGAAAGATTAGTGTGATAGTATTAACTTATTTATGATGAAACGGAGGAATTGGCATGCAGGCGTATGTAGATTATTTTCAGACGCATGGACAAGAATATGTGCATATGATCTGGCAGCATTTGTACTTGAGTCTTCTGGCGGTTGGCATTGCTGCGGTCATTGGTATTCCATGTGGAATTATGTGTCTGCGCCTGCCAAAAGTGAAGAAAATACTGACAACCGGGTTCAGTGCTTTGCGCATTATACCAAGTCTTGCAGTGCTTGTTATTCTAATCCCGATTATGGGAGTTGGCGTGAAACCTGCAGTGACAGCCCTAGTGATTCTTGCAATTCCACCAATACTGATACAAACGACGATGGCATTTTCACAGGTGCCGGATTTTATGCTGGAAGTGGCAGATGCCATGGGAATGGATAAAAGAAGAAAGTTCCGCCAGGTGGAAGTTCCGTTGGCGATGCCTGGTATTATCAGTGGCATCCGTATGGCGATGTCTGAAGTCATTGCAAGTGCGACGCTTGCAGCTTACATCGGAGCGGGTGGTCTTGGAATATTGATTTTTAACGGCATCAATCTGCTGAAAACAGAATATCTGGTAATTGGTGGCGGAACCGCAGCAGCGATTACAATGCTTTGCAGCATGGGGCTTACCGCAATTGAGAAAAAAATGAGCCGGTCAGCGTAACATGCAGTTTATGACATATCAGATGTGAGAGTTGGTGCGTGATTCTGGTCAGCGTAACCTGAAATAAAATAATGGAAGAGAAGTACAGGAGGAAAAAGTGATGAAGAAATTATTGACAATGTTTCTTGCCGCGGTATCTATCGCAGCGCTTGCAGGATGCGGAGGTAATGGAGCAACAGATCAGAAAGCAGATGGCAGCGCAGCAGTTGAGAAAAACAGTAGCACAAGTGCTGACACAACCATCAAAATTGGAGCAAAAAGCTTTAGTGAGAGCAAGATTTTAGGTGAATTATATGCCCTGGCTCTGGAAGATGCAGGATATACAGTGGATCGTGAATTTGAGGTATCTGACAACCTGATCCATCAGGCTGTATGTGATGGTCAGATCGATATCTATCCGGAATATACAGGAACGGCATTAATGACGATTCTGGAGCAGCCGATGGAGACGGATCCGCAGGTGACTTATGATACAGTAAAGAAATTGTATGCTGAGAAGTTCAATCTGGATGTTTTGGATATGTGTGAGGCAAATGATGGAAATGGTTTGACGATGCGCGCAGATGTGGCTGAAAAATATGGTATTAAAACGATTTCAGATTTGCAGGCCAATGCCGAAAAAATTCGTTTTGGTGGAACATCTGATACATTTGAACGTGAGGATGGACTCCCGGGATTGGAGCAGACATATGGAACTTTTTCTTTTAAATCAAAAAATACGTTTGACAATTCTCTGAAATATCAGGCAATGGCAAATGATGAGGTAGACTGTGTCCCAGCTTATACAACAGATGCTCAGCTGAGCAGCGATGAGTTTATCCTCCTGGAAGACGATAAACATTTCTGGCCGCCGTACAATATTATCCCGGTTGTTCGCCAGGAAATAATCGATGCACATCCAGATGTGGCAGAAATCATCAACAAGATCAGTACAGCCATCGATACAGAGACAATGACGAAATTAAATGCGCAGGTAGATATCGATAAAGAAGAGTATGAAGATGTTGCCGCTGATTTTTATGAAACATTGAAATAAACTGATAAGTTAAGTGTAGAATTGCAGAGATGCACAGAAGAATGCCGAGAGCATTCTTGAACAGAATTATTTGGAGATTTACAGGAAGGAATAGAGGATGGGTATTGCAGTAGAATTTCGTGATGTGGTAAAACGTTTCCCAGGTGCAGCGGAAAATGCAGTAGATCATGTCACTTTTCAGATTCAGGAAAAAGAAATGATTACAATTCTGGGAACTTCCGGTTGCGGAAAAACTACATTGATGAAGATGGTGAATCGTTTATATGATCCGACTTCCGGAGAAATCTATGTATTTGGCAAAAATATCCTTGAGACAGATCCGGTACAATTACGCAGAAAAATCGGATACGTAATCCAACAGGTAGGATTGTTTCCACATATGACAGTAGAAAAGAATATTGCAGTAGTTCCGGAAATACTTGGATGGGAGCCTGCACAGATACATGACCGTGTTACCGAACTTTTGAAACTTGTGAATCTGGAACCAACGCAGTATCGAAACCGTTATCCTTCCCAGCTTTCCGGCGGACAGCAGCAGCGTGTAGGATTGGCGAGGGCACTGGCGGCGAAACCATCCCTTATGTTGTTGGATGAGCCATTTGGAGCTATAGATGCCATCAACCGGACGAAGTTGCAGGATGAGTTATTGAAGATACATAAGCATGCAGGTCTGACCTGCATGTTTGTTACTCATGATGTGACAGAAGCACTGAAACTTGGAACAAGGATCATGATCATGAATCAGGGGAAAATCCAGCAGTTTGATACAGCACAGGAAATTTTGGAACATCCGGCTAATGCATATGTGGCTTCATTATTGCAGTCAGTACAGGAAGGATTAAACTTTTTCAGATGACACGTTTTATATCGTATACGACGAGACATTATGACAAGTTAATACAGGCCGTTTTGGAGCATTTTGCAATCGTAGGTCTCACGCTTTTGATCTCAATAGCCCTGGCTTTTGTGATATCAATGCTGGTGATGGATCATAAGCAGATCACGACATGGATCATGCGGATTTCCAGTATGATTTATGCGATACCGAGTCTGGCATTGTTTGCCCTGTTGCTTCCGGTAACAGGATTAGGCATGCAGACAGCCGTTCTGGTGCTTGTGATCTACAATCAATTTATTCTGATACAGAGTTTTACCGATGGATTTACGGCAATTGCCCCCGGAGTACTTGAGGCAGCTACCGGAATGGGAATGACCAGGGCGCAGGTTTTTCGGAAAATCCGTCTGCCGCTGGCTCTGGATACAATGATTGCGGGAATTCATATCGCGATCATTTCTACCATTGGAATTGCAACCATTGCATCTACCGTCGGAGCCGGAGGTCTGGGCACCATTTTGTTTGAAGGCATGCGCACCCAGAATGTGGTGAAAATTGTCTGGGGAACCGTGTTGTCAGTAGCGATGGTACTCGGAGTAAATAGTATTTTAAAATTGATAGAAAAGAAAATCAAAAAGAAAATTTATAGCAATGCAGGCCAGAGGAAGGAATAAAAAAATCTTTCTTTGTACCTGCTCTTTGCAATCGTGCGAGGCGCAGACATTGTTGACTGGGAGAAAAGTGATGATTAGAGAGTATTTAAAAGAGCATATTTTGATTACAGACGGTGCCATGGGTACCTACTATGACAGAAAAAAGACAGAAAATAAGCGGATTGCTGAGGAAGCAAATTTGCTGGAACCCGAACTGATCAGCCGAATTCATGAGGAATATCTGGAACAGAGTGCCAGACTGATCCGTACGAATACATTTGCGGCAAATCATGCTTTGGCACTGAGCAGAGGACTGCATGTTCGTCAGGAGCAGGATGCTTATGTGAAAAAAATAATTCAGACCGGATGGAAAATTGCATGGGAAGCTGCGCAGAAGCATTCGGAGGAAATATTTGTGGCAGCAGATATCGGTCCGGTGTCCGAAGCTCTGTTTTTTGAAGACGAATTTGATGAGACAGAGGAATACCGCTTTCTGGTAGATTGTTTTCTGGAATGCGGAGCACAAATTTTTAATTTTGAGACATTTTCTGATATTAAAGCAGTTATAAAAGCAGCACAATATATCAAGGGAAAATGTCCGGAAGCGTTCGTAATGGTTTCTTTTGCAGTAAACCGCAATGGTTATACAACGAAGGGAATCAGTATCAGTCGTCTGTTTGCTGAGGCAGCACAGACACCGGAAATTGACAGTTACGGCTGTAATTGTCTCTTAGGCGCGGCACATATGTATAAACTGATCAAAGCACAGAGCCTGGCTCCGGAGAAGTATGTTCAGGTTTTGCCAAATAGTGGCTATCAGCAGATTGTCCGCGGACAGGCAGGACACGCAGATGGTGTGAACTATTTTGCAGAAAAAATGGAACAGATCGCAGACCTTGGTGTAAATATCATGGGAGGATGTTGTGGAACTACGCCGAAGCATATTCATGCATTGTGCGAAAAACTGGCGGGAAAAGCACCGCAGGACAAATTTACAGCTGCGGAAAAAGGTGATGAGAATGCAGTGTCTCAAACCCGTAATAATCCTTTTATGGCAAAGTTGCAGAGGGGAGAAAAAGTAATTGCAGTGGAGCTTGATCCACCATTTGATCAGAATGCACAGAAATTGATGGAGGGAGCGTTCCAGTTGAAAAAGAGCGGTGTGGACATTATTACTATCGCAGATTCTCCATTGGCGAGAGCCCGGGCAGATTCTGTGCTCCTGGCAGCCAAGGTTAATTCTATGGTAGATATCCCTGTAATGCCGCATATCGCTTGCCGTGACAGAAACCGTATCAGCATGCATTCCACATTGCTGGGAGCCCATATCAATGGAATTCGCAATATAATGATTGTTACCGGCGATCCAGTGCCATCAGGAGAGCGTGATAATACCAAGAGTGTCTTTGACTTTAATTCTATTCGTTTTATGGATTATGTAAAGGAACTGAATCAGGATATCTTCCTGCAGGATGCTTTTTCTTATGGTGGCGCCTTAAATCAAAATCAGGCCAATACTGACAAAGTGATCGAACGTATGCAGAAGAAAATCGATGCTGGGGTTTCCTGGTTTATGACACAGCCAATTTATTCTGATGAGGAAATAGAGAAGCTGGCCAGAATGAAGCGCGAGTTGAACACAAAGATCTTATGTGGTATTATGCCGTTAGTCAGCTACCGTAATGCAATGTTTATAAAGAACGAGATGCCGGGCATTTTTGTGCCGGATGAGATCGTGGCACAGTATCGACCGGATATGAGCCGCACAGAAGCGGAGGACGTTGCAGTTCGAATTTCCCTGTCTGTTATGAAAAAACTGGAAAATGTAGCTGATGGATTTTATTTTATGACACCGTTTAACAGGGTATCTTTGATCTGCCGCATTATCGATACGCAGAAAGAACAATAGGAGAGTTGAGATGACAAAAGAAGAACTTTATAAATTGTTGGAAAAAGGTCCTGTATATCTGGATGGCGCGACTGGAAGCAATCTGCAGAAAGCAGGTATGCCGACAGGTGTATGTCCGGAGCAGTGGATACTGGATCACCCGGATGTGATCTTAGATCTGCAGAAGCAGTATATCGCGGCAGGTACCCAGATTTTGTATGCACCGACTTTTTCAGGAAATAGAATCAAACTGGAAGAATATGGTCTGGCTGATAAAATCATAGAGATTAATACAAAACTTGTTCAGTTGTGTAAAGAAGCTGCTGGAGACAAAGGGCTGGTTTGTGGGGATATGACCATGACCGGTCAGAGTCTGAAGCCGATGGGTAATCTGGAACTGGAAGAACTTATTGATATTTACAAAGAACAGGCGAATATTCTCTATGAAGCAGGCGTAGACCTTTTTGTAATAGAAACAATGATGAGCCTTGCAGAGACAAGAGCGGCAGTTTTAGCAATCAAAGAGACATGTGATCTGCCGATCATGGTATCCATGACTTTTGATGAAAAAGGAAAAACATTATACGGAAATACACCGGAAAGCTGTATGGTCGTTTTACAGAGTCTTGGTGCAGATGTCATCGGTATCAATTGTTCCACCGGACCAGATAAAATGGCAGAAATGGTTCGTCAGATGAAAAAATATGCAAATGTTCCGATTCTGGCAAAACCGAATGCAGGACTGCCGCAGATGGTAGATGGCGAGACTGTTTACGATATGGGACCGGAAGAATTTGCATCCTTTGGACCGTTGTTGATGGAAGCCGGTGCTTCTGTACTTGGCGGATGCTGCGGAACTACGCCTGAGCATATTGCACATCTGGTAGAAGCAACGAAAGATATCGTACCGGGTTCAGTGATGAAAGAACACAAACGTGTACTTGCTTCCGAACGTGCATTACAGGAAATTGAACTCAATGGACAGTTTCTTGTCATTGGTGAGCGTATCAATCCGACAGGAAAGAAAGCACTGCAGGAATCTCTTCGCCAGGGCAGCATGGATGTTGTCTGTGATATGGCAGAAGAGCAGGAGAAGATGGGTGCACATATTCTCGATATTAATATGGGAATGAATGGGATTGATGAGAAAGCGATGATGCTGGAAGCGATTGAAGAAGTCACTATGACTACAACACTTCCGCTGTGCATTGATTCCAGTCATGTGGACATCATTGAAGCTGCTCTGCGTCATTATCCGGGGCGTGCCCTGATCAATTCCATTTCGCTGGAGAAAGAAAAATTTGAAAAACTGCTTCCGATTGCAAAAAAATATGGAGCAATGTTTATTTTGTTGCCACTGTCTGATGCAGGACTGCCAAAGGATATCAATGAAAAGAAGGAAATTATTCATAAGGTTCTTGACCGTGCATTAGAACTTGGCATGTGCAAAGAAGATATCGTGGTAGACGGACTGGTGGCAACCGTAGGAGCCAACAAAAATGCAGCTCTGGATACATTGGCAACCATTCGCTATTGCAAAGATGAACTGGGACTGGCAACTGTCGGCGGATTATCTAATATTTCCTTTGGATTGCCAAATCGCGGATATGTCAATGCTGCATTTGTGACAATGGCATTGCAGAATGGATTGACAATGGCAATTGCAAATCCGTCCAGTGATATTATGATGAATCTGGCAGCAGCCAGTGACTTACTGTTGAATAAAACCGGGGCAGATTTGAATTATATCAATCGCATGGCAGCGTTTGAGGCGAAAAAAAAACTTGAATCTGAAAAAAATGTGAAAGTATCTTCACAGGGATCTAATGATAATAAAAAAATAACAGATCCGGCAGAAAAAAACACAGTTGTAAAAAATATGGGTTCAGATGAAGTATCTGCTGTGCACAGCACAATCTATAAAGCCGTGTTAAATGGTTCCATGAAGATCATTCTGGATGAAGTTAAAGCAGGTCTTGCTGCCGGTATGGAACCGGGAGTGATTGTCAGTGAGGAATTAATCCCGGCAATCAATGAAGTAGGAGATCTTTTTGAACAGCAGAAATACTTTCTGCCACAACTGATTGCCAGTGCAGAGACGATGAAAAAAGCCATCGAGTATCTGGAACCAATGTTATCTTCCGGGGATGAGACCGGCCCGAAGGTGACGATTGTTATTGCAACAGTGGAAGGCGATATTCATGATATCGGAAAAAATCTGGTTGCACTGATGTTGAAAAACTATGGTTTTCGTGTAATAGATCTGGGAAAAGATGTGGCAAAAGAAGTAATCGTACAGACAGCAATTGATGAAAAGGCGGATATCATTGCCTTGTCAGCACTGATGACAACGACGATGATGCGCATGAAAGACGTGGTGGAACTTGTCAGAGAAAAACAGGTTGATGCGAAAGTAATCATCGGTGGCGCAGTTATTACACAGAGTTATGCCGATGAGATAGGTGCCGATGGCTACTCCAAAGATGCGGCAGATGCAGTGAGACTGGTGCAGCGACTCATGGGGCTGGCGTAAACTCCTGATTCTCTATCTCTTAGCTATTAAATACAAAAATAATCCGGGAAGTTTAGCTTTTTATATGAATGGCAGGACGAAAAGCCTTGATTTACAAGGAATTCGGGCCTGTCTTTTCTATTTTATAAAAATATATGGGCGAAAATATGGTGAGAGGTGAAAATATAGCGAATTGACAACATAGTATATATCGGGTACTATTAAATAACGCAATGCGTTATTTTTGTAGGAGAGTTTTATCATGAGTAGAGGAAAAGAAGTAAAAAAATTAAGAGAAAAAATGGGAATGAACAGACGTGAATTTAGTGATTACTATGGTATTCCGTATCGTACCGTTCAAGATTGGGAAGCAGAGAAAAGAGAACTTCCGGATTATTTACTGCGATTGTTGAAATACAGAGCGGAAATAGAGCGTCGAATCAATAGTGAAGATAATTAAAAGGTGGTACTGATGATTTCTAGTCCAAGAATTAGTTCAAGGAAGGGTTATCAGGTATTATAGTATTCTTTGTATATTTTTTTACCATAAATATAACGCAATGCGTCAGGTTGAAAAGGAGGATATTTAGTGGATAAGAAAATAAGCGTAATATCAGATTTGGATGGAAAGAAAATTGTTGTAATCAGTGATATTCGTTTTAAAGGAAAGAGGAATATCAATTGGGAAGAAGTTGAGCAGTATTTAAAAGAATACATAGGAGATTGCTATGAAGTAGTCGAAACCTCGGATCAAGTCTATATTGGTTCAGATTTTCCAGGAGAATTAAAAGGATCTGGAGATACCAAAAGATTATATGGAGCGAATGCGAAAGCAAAGGCTAATGCTACCCAGGGAATTCCTATGCTTCTTCAATGTGCTACGAATAAACGATGGCAGGAAAACTTTAAAGGAAAGCATAATGTTGATGCAAAGTTTGGCTGGTATAGATTTACGACAAGGTTTGCACTTCCAGTATATAACAATGATACTGGAGATCTTGAACGGTTTAATATATTCAGGATAGAAATGTTGATACGACATGCTGCAGACGGAAATTTATATCTGTATGACATGGTGAACATAAAAAAAGAAACGAGCACCCCGCTTGAGCAATAGCTGTACGGTAACAAACCCATTTCTTGGTTATATGATACATTGTACAGTATTAAATGTCAACGAAAAAAGCATAAGAAGAAATCTCAATGAAAAGCCAACCCAGCTATTCATCGGAAAGGCCATAGAAAAGACAGGTTCAGATACACTGATTACTCTCAGTGCGTCCGGACCTGTTTTTTTGTTTCTATCGAAGTATACAGTTCAGTATTTCAGGATATCTATCTAATGGATCAGGATTTACCAACTAAGAGATGTAAGTCTTCTTATGAATTGTGGCAAGGATTTATCTTCGATTTCTTAATTATATTAAAATTTTGGCCAAAACACAGATAAAAAAATTTAGAATAGGCCGTTGTTATGAACCGGTACGATATCCTGCACGTTATGTTCTACAACATCCCAGTGTTCAGCAAGTTTTCCTTCTTCGATACGGTAGATATCACATACTTTATTGATTGCACCATTTTCCAGAGTGCATTTGAAGAATACATATACAATATCACCATCTTCGCCGATATGAATGATATCCATATGCGGTTTCAGACCAAAGAAAAATTTTGTAAATTCAACAAAACCTTCTTTTCCGTTTGGAGCAGTCGGATTGTGCTGGATATAGTCATCTTTCATATAATCGTCAAGATTCGAAACATCCCAGTTATTAAATACTTCGTCGTAAAATTTCAATACAAGTTCTTTGTTTGTCATAATTATTTCCCTCCAGATTTTATCTCATGTTTTATCCGACATAACACGGATTGCGAATATCCGCTTTACTTTTTGTTGAATTGTTGTGTCATGCAGATGTATTTGATACATATATCATACGAAAAATGTGCTGTGTTGAAAAGATTTATTTGTTGAAAATGACGTAAGGATAGAATCTGAATTTTCAACATTTGTTCAATGAAACTCAGTGAAAGCAAGGCAGTGAACGGTTGTTTTTTTTGACAGGATTCTTCATTTTTTTGTGGATGGATACTTTGGAAGAATTGATATAATACAATAAATACCTCTTTACTTTAAAACTTTAGTATGATAAAATTCTGCATGAGCAAATAGTGAAAGCAGATTATAATCATCTGCTTTACTTTGGAGTAGTTACAGAAATGTAAAATAAGGGTTTTTATTATTGAAGAAGGAGCACATAAAATGAGCAAAAAAATCAGAACAGAAGCTGTGGATCATTTATTTGAGGCAATTTTGTGCCTCAAAGATAAAGAAGAATGCTATACTTTTTTTGAAGATGTTTGTACAATTAATGAAATTCTTTCTCTTTCACAGCGATTTGAGGTGGCACACATGTTGCGTCAGCAGAAGACATATCTGGATATCGCAGAGAAGACAGGTGCATCCACTGCAACAATCAGCCGTGTCAATCGGTCGCTGAATTATGGAAATGACGGATATGATATGGTATTTGCCAGAATGCAGGACAAAGAAGAACAGTAAGCTTATCAAAAAAAGAAACGACAGAAGAATCCCTGGTTGCAGGGAATCTTAAGATCGTTTCTTTTTGTTTGTTTTGCCATTTTTTGGAAACTGTGGCTTTTTCATAGAATCTATGATTTTTTCAATCAGAAGTTTTTTTGTATACACGTCAAAATTCAGAAGACAGATGAAAGTAAACTTCTGGAGAAAATCGGCATCTTCTTCACTTAAGTTTTCTAAATGAGAAAATGCAGATTCACTGATAATATATTCTTCCTGGATGATTTCTTTTAAACGCTCCACCTGATGTGCTTCCAGACGAAAGATACCATCGTAGATTTCTTCCAGTGTGGGAGAGGATTTTTTACCAAAATATTCATCAGTCAGTGGATTTAACACACTCTGGATATCGCTTATACTTAATACACTCTTGAAATAGTAGATAAATACAAGGGTCAGAATGTGTTCTTTGGAATATTTTTTTTTCTCCGGGGGAGGAAGCAGATTGTTTTTGACATAATTGTTGATCATGGTCTTGGTAAGGATTGGATCTTCTTCATGACGCTTGGACGGATACAGTTCCCGTTCCATAAAGGTCATGACTTGATCCATATATAGGTTGATGTCCGGCAGAGATTCCAGCTTTACGTGGTCAATGCGGGATAAGCTTTCCAGTATGCTGTTGAGTAAATCGTTGGTGTTGATGGTCATGGTACTGCCTCCAAATTTGTAAACTTATCATTCAAAAATGCTCTCAGCATTTTTTTATCTAAAATATCATCCTATGTGTTGTAACATGTACATGATATTATATAGTATTAAAAACTGAATGACAAGAAATATTTCAGCCACATCATGGGATTGTTGACGCAGTTATGTTTCCTGTGATATGATAGCACAAGATTAGAAAATATGTTCGGTAAAAAACAAAAATGAACGACATGCATAGATAGATGGAGGAAATATGGGTAGATACGATTTGCTGAATGCACAGCAGAAGGAAGCGGTTTTTCAGACAGAAGGACCAGTACTGGTATTGGCAGGAGCGGGTTCCGGAAAAACAAGAGTTCTGACGCACAGAACAGCTTATCTGATAGAGGAAAAAGGAGTGAATCCATATCATATTATGGCAATCACTTTTACAAATAAGGCGGCAGCAGAGATGCGGGAGCGTATTGATAATCTGGTGGAATTTGGCTCAGAGAGTATCTGGGTATCTACTTTTCATTCCAGTTGTGTGCGGATACTGCGCAGGTACATTGATCGTCTCGGATATGATAACCGTTTTACAATCTATGATGCAGATGATCAGAAAACAGTGATGAAGGAAGTATGCAAGCGGCTGCAGATCGACACAAAGAAGACGAAAGAGCGGGCATTGCTGAATGTGATTTCTAATGCCAAAAATGAGCTGATTTCTCCAGAGGAGTTTACACTGCAGGCGGCAGGTGACTATGCAAAGCAGAAGCAGGCGCAGGTTTACAGGGAATATCAGCAGACGCTAAAGAAAAATAATGCACTGGATTTTGATGATCTGATCATGAAATGCGTGGAGTTATTTAAAGCAGATCCGGAAGTGTTGGATTCTTATCAGGAACGTTTGCGTTATATCATGGTAGATGAATATCAGGATACAAATACTGCACAGTTTGAACTGGTACGTCTGCTTGCATCCAAATACCGTAACCTGTGTGTGGTTGGTGATGATGATCAGTCTATTTATAAATTCCGTGGTGCCAATATTCACAATATTTTAAATTTTGAGCAGTATTTTCCAGATGCAAAAGTAATTAAACTGGAGGAAAATTACCGCTCCACACAAAATATTCTGGATGCTGCCAATGCAGTGATAAAAAATAATGTTGGCAGAAAGTCAAAAGCACTCTGGACACAGCAGGATGCAGGAGACAAGATTGACTGTAAGGATTTTGATACGGCTCACGATGAGGCAGAGTATATTGCGTACAGCATTAATTCTTTTGTCCGAAAAGGTATTTTTTCCTATGGAGACAGTGCGGTGCTGTATCGTACCAATGCGCAGTCCAGACTTTTAGAGGAGCGTTTTGTCCGGGAAAATATTCCATACAAGATAGTGGGTGGTGTGAATTTCTATGCCAGGAAAGAAATCAAGGATTTACTGAGTTATTTGAAAACCATAGATAACGCACAGGATGATCTGGCAGTAAAACGAATTATTAATGTGCCGAAGCGTGGCATTGGTGCAACGACTATTTCCAAAGTGCAGGATTATGCGGATGAAAATGGCATGAGTTTTTACTCAGCATTAAAGCAGGCAGAGGAGATTCCTACATTGAGCAAGGCGACGGCGACAAAAATCCGTCCGTTTGTAACTTTTATCCAGACATTGCGCAGTAAACTTCCATATATTAGTCTGGAGCAGTTGATGGATGAAATTATAGAAGATACGGGATATGTGGCTGAATTGGATGCGGAAGGTACGGATGAAGCCAGAGCCCGGATTGAAAATATTGACGAATTGATCAGTAAGATTGTAGCTTATGAAGAAAATGAGGAACATCCGGCGCTCAGTGGCTTTTTGGAGGAAGTGGCATTGATCGCAGATATTGATAATCTCGAAGAAGGTAGTGATTATGTGGTTCTGATGACGCTTCATAGCGCAAAAGGGTTGGAATTTCCAAATGTATATCTGGCAGGTATGGAGGATGGATTGTTTCCAAGTTATATGACGATCACCTCCGATGATCCGACAGAAGTTGAAGAGGAACGTCGTCTGTGTTATGTAGGAATTACCAGGGCCAGAGAGCATTTGACATTGACTAGTGCTCGTGTGCGCATGATTAGAGGTGAGACACAGTATCATAAAGTATCTCGATTTATAAAAGAGATACCAAAGAGACTCTTAAACGGTCAGGTACGGGAAGAACGTCCACGCAAGGAAGATCCAATCAAAGATTTTGGCATGGTAAAGCAGAATTTTGCCCGAAAACCATATGGAAGTAGTGTATCATCTGCAAAAACGCCGGGAGGAATGGATTATTATAAATCTTATAGTCGCGGACAGGAGAAGACGCAGCATTTTGGCGGTGGAACAAACCTTGGAAAGCTGTCTTACTCAGAAGGAGACCGGGTGCGCCATGGAAAATTTGGAGAGGGCGTAGTGACACAGATTGTATCAGGTGGAAGAGATTACGAAGTGACTGTAAAATTCGACAATGTTGGCACAAAGAAAATGTTCGCATCGTTTGCAAAATTACAGAAAATATGATAGAATACTCCGTAACAATAGGCAGTATAGTGTGAAGAAAATCAGAAGAAAATTCTGGTTTCTGACAGGAGCTGCTGTAAGGGAATATCATTAATGTATTAGAAGGAGTGAATGACATGAACAATGATTTAATCAGTATTGCAAAATTAAACGAGTTATTTTC
>CAKREL010000046.1 GCA_934317205.1 uncultured Eubacterium sp. | reverse complement strand
TTGAAAAACTTGCGGAATACGGAATAAAAACAGAGCAGCATGCAATGCCGGGAGATGATACGGATACAATTACAAAACAGATTCTTAAAATGGCAAATGATGGCGTGGATTTTATATTGTGTACCGGCGGTATGAGTGTAGATCCGGATGATAAGACCCCACTGGCAATCAAAAATACAGGTGCTGATATTGTTTCATATGGCGCACCTGTTTTGCCGGGAGCAATGTTTCTGCTGGCTTATTTAAAATGTGGAGAAAAGAAAATCCCAGTTGTTGGTTTACCAGGATGTGTTATGTATGCAAAACGTACCATATTTGATCTTGTTTTACCGAGACTTGCAGCAGGAGATGAAATTACAGCAGATGAACTTTATGGACTTGGCGAGGGCGGTTTATGTCTGAATTGTCCAGTTTGTACATATCCAAATTGTGGATTTGGAAAGGGAAGATAAGAATGGGAGAGTTTTCACATTTTAATGCATCAGGAGATGCGATTATGGTGGATGTCAGTGATAAAAGCGAAACACAGCGGGAAGCACTGGCAACCGGCAATATTTATATGAGCAGAGAATGTTATCAGAAAATCCGGGGATGTGATATGAGTAAGGGAGATGTTCTGGGGGTAGCCAGAATTGCAGGTATTATGGCTACAAAACAGACATCCCACTTAATTCCATTGTGTCACAACATTAATCTGACAAAAGCTGAGATTGAATTTAAAATGAATGAAGAGACAAGTTCAATCACTGTATATTGCAAAGTGAAATGTCAGGGCAAAACAGGAGTGGAAATGGAGGCATTAACCGGAGTTCATGTGACATTACTTACAATATATGATATGTGCAAAGCGGTAGATAAACGTATGCATATGGAAGGAATTCATCTTTGCCAGAAAAAAGGCGGAAAGAGCGGAGCGTTTACATATGATTGATAAATATAACAGAAAAATTGATTATCTACGCATATCAGTGACGGATCGATGCAATTTGCGATGCAGCTATTGTATGCCATCTAACGGGATACAGTTTAGGACAATGGAGGAAATTCTTACATATGAGGAAATAATTCTGGTTTGCCGTGCGGCAGCATTGTCTGGCATAAAAAAAATAAAAATAACAGGTGGGGAACCGCTGGTTCGGAAAGGAATTGCACAATTAATTGGGAAACTTTCCAAGATACCTGGTATAACAGAAGTAACAATGACCACGAATGGTTTATACTTGAAAGAATTGTTGCCGGAATTGTTGGAAAATCATTTATCAGCAGTAAATATAAGTCTGGATACACTGGATCCTGTATTATATAAGAATATTACTGGTGTGGATGCATTGACAAAAGTATTCCAGTCAATTCAGGCATGCGTGGCAGCAGGTCTGAAAACAAAGGTAAATGCAGTTCTGAGCGAATCATTGTTTGAAGAAAAACAAGTTATATCGAAAAGCAGATGGGAAATTTCAGCGAAAAAACAAGCAAAGGAACGTTTGCTCAACAACTGTCTTGATTTATTAGAATTATCCAGAAATTCTGCTGTTGATGTACGTTTTATAGAGATGATGCCAATCGGTCTTGGCAAAGATTACACAATGACTTCCAGTGATGATGTCCTTTGCCGAATTAAAAATGAATATCCGGGTATCCGGGCAGATTACAGGAAGCATGGAAATGGTCCGGCAATTTATTATACAATTCCGGGATTTAAAGGAAGCATTGGATTTATCAGTGCGATCCATGGTAAATTTTGCAATCAGTGTAATCGTATTCGAATGACATCGACAGGACAGATAAAACCATGCTTATGCTACAGTGACAGTTATGATCTGCGTGCTATTTTACGAAATCCGGATTTAGATGAAACTTTTAAACTGATCAAAATGAAAGAAATCATAAACAAGTCAGCTTTTGCAAAACCTCGGGAACACTGTTTTGAACACCCGGAAGAAATATCCGAAGTGAAAAAGATGGCTATGATTGGAGGCTGACCGATAAAGATGCTAAAAAGTTGCTGTTAAAGTTCAGATTCTTTCTACTTGTATTTTAAAAATGTGTATGATAAAATACTGTTCAATGATTCAAATTACTACATTAAAGTGATGAAATACAAAATATTGTGTTATGATTGTAAAAAAAGTGAAAATGCGACAGCAGAGAAAGGAAGAAATTATGGCAATTTTATATGCAAATACCAGAGATGCATCAGAAAAAGTAACTGCCTCCCAGGCAATTTTAAATGGACTGGCAAAGCATGGAGGATTGTATGTGCCGACAGAGATTCCAAAACTGGACATTCCGGTAGAGGAACTGGCCAAAATGAGTTATCAGGAGACTGCATATGCAGTTATGAGCAGATTTCTGACAGATTTTACAGAAGAAGAATTGAAAAGCTGTATCAATCGTGCTTATGATTCCAAATTTGACACACCGGAGATTGCACCGTTAGTAGAAGCAGATGGAGCTTATTATCTGGAATTATTCCACGGCGCAACGATTGCATTCAAAGATATGGCATTGTCTATTCTTCCGCATCTGCTGATCACAGCAGCCCGCAAAAATGAAGTAAAAGAGGATATCGTTATCCTGACTGCAACTTCCGGAGATACCGGAAAAGCTGCACTGGCAGGTTTCGCAGATGTAGAAGGGACCAAGATTATTGTATTTTATCCGAAAAACGGTGTCAGCCCAATCCAGGAAAAGCAGATGGTGACCCAGAAGGGTGATAATACATTCGTTGTAGGAATCCATGGAAACTTTGATCAGGCGCAGACTGGTGTAAAGCAGATGTTTTCTGACCCGGAGATGAAAAAGGAGCTGCTTGAGGCAGGTTATCGTTTCTCTTCCGCAAACTCTATCAACATCGGACGTCTGGTTCCGCAGATCGTTTACTACGTATATGCATATGCAAAAATGTATGCAAACGGAAAAATCACTGAAGGAGAACCTATCAATGTGGTAGTTCCGACTGGAAATTTCGGAAATATTTTAGCCGCTTTTTATGCGAAAAATATGGGACTTCCAATCGCAAAATTAATCTGTGCGTCTAATGAGAATAAAGTATTATATGACTTCTTCCGTACAGGTGAATATAACAGAAACCGTGAGTTTATTCTGACATCTTCTCCGTCTATGGATATTCTGATCTCCAGTAACTTGGAGCGTCTGATCTACCGTATTGCAGGTGAGAATGCAGAGGAAAATGCAAAACTGATGGCGGCATTATCTACAGATGGAAAATATATTATCACAGATGCAATGAAGGATCAGTTAGAGAGCTTCTACGGAAATTACACAACAGAGAAAGAGACAGCAGAAGTGATTTCCTCATTATATGAGAAAACTGGTTATGTTATCGACACACATACTGCAGTTGCAGCTGGTGTATATGGAAAATATAAAGCAGAGACAAAGGATGAGACAAAGACTGTCATTGCTTCTACTGCAAGTCCATTTAAATTCACAAGAAGCGTTATGGATGCCATTGATGAAAAATATGATTCCATGACAGATTTTGAACTGGTGGACGAACTCTCCAAGATCGCAAACGTGAAAGTTCCGCAGGCTATTGAGGATATCCGCAGCGCCAAAGTGCTTCACAAGACCGTATGTGAAGTTGCAGAAATGCCGAAGGTGGTAAAAGAGTTTCTTGAAATAGGAGAATAATACAGCATGATAGCAGCTATGGGAAATACCGGAATTATGACCATATTTGATTTTATTCTGATCGTGTGTGGCATTTATTCTATTACTACTGCACGGAAAATGAGACAAGACCATCAGGTGCCGCAGTGGCTTGTGTCACAGCAGGATCTGGTGCGGATCCGTCAACCAAAAGACTTCTGCGAACTGATGGCACCAAAGACAATGATTTTTGGATTTATCTGTGCTGGTTATGGTTTATATGAACTGGCTGTGGAGGTATTTTTGAAAACACAGGTGGCCAAAGCTATTGGAATCGCAGTGTTTGTGGTAGGAATCGTTTGGTTTCTAATGCAATTAAGTAAAGCAAAGAAAAAGTATATGTAATGACTTAGAAATAAAGGTGATTTTCATTAAGCATGTGATTTTTATTTGAGTAAAATGGCATGTTCAGGAAAATCACCTTTATTATGATAAGTTCTGGTGATTATTTCCCGGAAACATCAGGAAAATGATTCTTTGTTGTGACAATTTCTGAAAATACCAGTTTGTATAGATTTTTTTTGCAAAATATATTATCATGAAATCATTCGTAAAAATGAGGTAAAGATAATATGAAAAAAGAAGAATTGTACAGATTTGTGGATCATACTGACTTAAAGGCAGTTACAACCTGGAATGAGATTCAGCAGTTGTGTCAGGAAGCAAGGTTTTTCAGAATGGCTTCCGTGTGTATCCCAAGTAGCTATGTAAAGCGTGCACATGAATATTTTCCGGAATTAAATATTTGCACGGTTGTCGGTTTCCCTCTTGGAAATGCAAGCACAGAGGCGAAATTGATGGAGACACGCCAGGCGTTGAAAGATGGTGCAAATGAGATTGATATGGTTATCAACCTCGGTATGGTGAAAAATCAACAGTATGCACAGGTGACAGAGGAAATTCGTCTGCTTAAGGAAGCGACAGGTGATAAGATTTTGAAAGTTATCATTGAGACATGTTATCTGTCAGAAGAAGAAAAAATCCGGATGTGCGAAGCAGTGACAGAAGCAGGTGCAGATTTTATTAAAACCTCAACCGGATTCGGAACCGCCGGTGCGACATTGGAGGATGTGGTACTGATGAAGCAACATGTAGGACCGAATGTAAAGATTAAGGCCGCAGGCGGTATTCGTTCCAAAGAAGATATGGAAAACTATATTGCTGCAGGCTGTAGCCGAATAGGTACAAGCAGTGCAATTGCAATGCTGCAGGACGGAGAATAAGATGGATTTGACAGAATTGATTCAAAAAGCAAGGGAAGCAAAAGAAAAAGCATACGCCCCGTATTCCGGGTTTCATGTTGGTGCAGCTCTTCTATGTAAAGACGGTACGATTTTTACTGGATGTAATATCGAAAATTCTGCTTATGGACCAACAAATTGTGCAGAACGCACTGCCATTTTTAAAGCAGTTTCAGAAGGTTACCGTGAATTTGAAGCCATTGCGATCATCAGTGACAGCAAAGATCTGACTTCTCCATGTGGTGTTTGCCGACAGGTGATGGCAGAATTTTGTGAAGCAGATTTTGAAGTGATCATGCTTAATTGCGATGGCAGATATACCTCTGCAACTTTGGCAGAATTGTTACCATATGCATTTTCCTTAAAAGAAGAAAAATTGGCAACAGCACCAGAACTTTCCTAAAAAAAATTGAATTTTTTATTGTCAAGATGCACATAGTAAAGTATAATCAATTATAGCGAAAGCGATTCCTGGGGTGTGCGAGAACCCTGTTATTTTGAACCTACATTTTCTTTTATGGGAATCTTATATTGCCGGCTGGATGCCAGGCCACCGAATTCGCAGTGGAAGGCAGAAGACTGGTTGCGGAAGCCCCCCTAGCGTTGCTAGGAGTCAAAATTGCAGGAACGGCACTCTGGGATCACAAAAGAAAAAATCTTACTTTACAAAAGATAAAAAATAAAATACAAAAGATATTATCAGGCATGATGTGAAAGCATTATGCCTGATTTTTTTGCATACATTAGCATATAACGTTGGAGAAGGGACAGGCGGTATATGGATAGCAAGATAAGACAAAACGATTGGCGCAGATATGTAGGAAAAAAGATGCAGCGAAAACGAAAATATCGGCTGTGTATAAAAATCTTTTTGATATGTGTTGTTATTTATGCAGGAGTGGTGATTGTTGGCGTTGGAAAACAAACTGAAAGCGAAAGAGGAACTGAAAAAATGGATCAGGTTGCTGCAGCAGAATTGGCAGGATATCTGCAGGCAGCCTGCCTGACGCCAGAAGAAACGAGAAAACTGGTGCTTCCCAAAACTCATGATCTATTGACCGGTGAAGATGTTCAAAATATGCTTCAGAAGATTGGCATGGAGAATAGCTGGGATGATTTTGTGGCACTGCTGAAGAAAAATGAAGTAAATCCGGAGAAAGTGTTATTAACGAAAGAAACCGAAGGTGACTTTGAAGAAGAAGTATTGCAGCAGAATCTGACGAGGAAAACGTGGTGTCAGTTTTATGAAATGCTTCTGGATAAACTTCAGGTAAAGGAGTCGGTTGATGAAGTGAAATTGCAATATCTTGGAAAAGTACCGGGAGAACAGCGAATCATAGCAGATAATGGAAATTATGACTGCGATTTACAAAGTTGTCGGATGGAATATGGAAAAGAATATGTGGTTTATGTACAGAAAAATTTAATTCTGGGCATAAAATGTGAATGCTCACAAAAAAATGATGGAAGAGCAGAAAATGCAGTAAATGATGAGAAAACAGAAAATATAGAACAGGAAAACAATACGGCATCTATTATGATTCCACAAAAAGTGCGTGTACTGCTAAGCCAGGATCATGGGCAGAATCCGGAGCGTCAGTCTGTTTGTCTGACGGGTAACAGTATGTGGAAGTTATCTGGCAACACCGGCGAGACAGAACAGTTTTTTGCGGCAAATGAAGTTTCAGATTGTGGGGTATGGATGAAAGCACATGGAGTATCCGAAGTGACGGCAGAAGCAGTGGATGATGGAAAGCTGTATTTGGTGGATGCCAGTGGAACGGGAAAAAATGCTTATGATGGGGTATTGCATATTTATCAAAAAGAGGGGATGGATATTTACTGGGTAGTAAATGAGCTTGGAATGGAGGCATACCTATATGGCGTTGTTCCTGGTGAGATGCCCGCATCTTTTGCACCGGAAGCATTAAAAGCGCAGGCTGTTTGTGCCAGAACATATGCTGCATTGCAAGTGCTTGGAACTTCCTATGAACAATATCATGCGGATGTGGATGATACCACGGCCTGTCAGGTGTATCTGCCGGAAAATGCCAATCAGGCAGCCACAGATGCAGTAAATGCCACTGCAGGACAGATTCTTACTTTTCAGGGAATGATCGCATCGGTATATTATTTTTCAACATCCTGCGGTTATACTGCCGGACTGGAAGTGTGGCAGCAAGAGCCTGTATCTTATCTCGGGAAAAATAGTCTGGTGACGGATGCAGATATTCCGGGAGACATGGATGCTTTTTTGCAAAATTGGCAGTTGACAGCTTATGACAGTGAAAGTCGTTTTTTCCGTTGGAAAGCAGTATTGCAGACAGAATCTGGCGATGGAAAACTATTACAAAATATTCAGGCGGTGGCAGATCAGAAAGATGGGAAGATATTTCTGACAGATAAGTCAGGGGCGCAGACACAGGATACATCCGCATTTGGTGCCTGCACAGAAATAAGTATAGCGAATCGTACAGAATCAGGTTGTGTCACAGATCTGTGTCTGAATTTTTCAGGTGGAACAGCGCACATTTATAATGAAAATGCCATAAGAAAGATTTTGTGGAGTAATTGTGTGTCGCTGACGGATAAAAATGGTAACCGTGCAGATACTCTTACCATGCTTCCGAGTGCATTTTTTTCTTTAAGAGTTAGTGAAAACGGCAGATATGAAGTTTTTGGCGGCGGACTTGGTCATGGCATTGGAATGAGTCAATATGGGGCAGATGGCATGGCAAAAAAAGGAATGATATATGCAGATATTTTGGAGAAATTTTTCCCTGGTACCGTGTTGTATGCAAAATAAATTTGGAAAGTTATGCACAAAAAACTTGCTCAAATTGAAAAAATCTGATATTCTATCGAGATGTAATTATAAAAAAGATAGAATTTTTGTATACAAAAGGGGAAAACTTATGGATTATAAGCATTTGATACGTTTCTTTTTAGCAAAATTAAAAAAGGATAATATTGGAGCTTATGCAGCACAGGCAGCGTTATTTATTATAATGTCAGCAATTCCATTTTTGCTTGTGTTTCTGTCGCTGCTGCGATTTACGCCAGTAAGCGAGAGTACTGTGTTGTCAGTCATTCAGATGGTTATTCCGGGACAGATTAAAATTACCCCATTGTTGATCCATGTGGTAGATGAAGTATATACAAATTCAGCGAAAGTACTGCCAATCGCAGTTGTTTTTGCAATTTATTCTGCGGCAAAGTCGATCCAGAGTCTGCGTTACGGATTAAATATTGTTTATGATACTGACGAGACACGAAACTGGTTTGTATTGCGTTTCCGTGCGATGATTGAGACATTTGTGTTGATTCTGGTCATTATTTTGCTGATGGTATTTTTGGTATTTGGTCGAAAGATTCAGAACATGCTGGTGCAGTATGCGCCGATTTTGTCCATTGTGACAGATATTATCTTAAAATTACGTCTGCTCATTTTGTTTTTTGTTCTGATTGTATTTTTTATGTTTATTTATAAAGTATTACCAAACCGAACAGCCACATTTAAAAGTCAGTTGATCGGGGCTGTAGGATGCTCTGCTGCATGGTATGTTTTTTCTTTTGGATTATCAATTTATGTGAATTTTTTCAATGGATTTTCCCTGTATGGAAGTCTGACGACCATTTTGTTATTGATGTTCTGGCTTTATATCAGCATGTATATTTTTCTGGTATGCGCGGAGGTCAACAATATGTTTGAAATTCTTCTGATAGAAATCCAGGAAGCACGCCGCAGAAAAAAAGAGCGAAAGCAGGATAAAGATGCTTGATATTTAAAAAAAGCTATGCTAGAATGAAAACAGTTTTGATTTGAACATGTTGTCATGTTCGGATCGTTCCTGAATGACAGTTCAGGAGAATATATTTTTAAAAAGCTGAGAAGATGTTAGTAGGCAGATGATCGGATTACAGAGAGAGTATACGTTGGCTGAGAATATACTTAAGGAAAGACATCTGGTGAAATTCCCATTGGAGCTGCTGTTTTGAACAATAGAAAGTTAAGTAGGAACAGACGGGTCATGCACGTTACGTATCAGAGTGTCCGATGCATGTCGGAAAGCCGGGTGGTAACGCGGAAATTTTTCGTCCCTTTTTACGAAGGGGCGTTTTTTTTTTGAAAGGAGATTAAAGATGAAAGACAAGTTAAAGCAGATCAGAGAAAAAGCACTTGCTTCTATCGAAAGTTCTGAGGGATTAAACGGATTAAATGATGTCCGTGTTGCTTTCCTTGGAAAAAAAGGTGAACTTACTGCTGTATTAAAAGGAATGAAAGATGTCAGCCCGGAGGAGCGTCCGCTGGTTGGTCAGATGGTAAATGAGACGAGAGCAGCCATCGAACAGAAATTAGAAGAAACCAAAAAGAAAATGGAAGCTCTGGAGTTGGAGCATAAACTGAAAAAAGAAGTCATTGACGTAACACTCCCGGCAAAGAAAAACCGCGTGGGTCATGGTCATCCGAACACTATCGCTTTAGAAGAAGTTGAGCGTATCTTTGTTGGTATGGGATATGAAGTCGTAGAAGGACCAGAAGTAGAGTATGATTACTATAACTTTGAGGCTCTGAACATTCCGGCAAATCATCCGGCAAAAGATGAACAGGATACTTTCTATATCAATGACAAGATTGTGCTTCGTACACAGACATCTCCAGTACAGGTTCGAGTGATGGAGCAGGGCAAACTGCCAATCCGTATGATCGCTCCAGGACGTGTATTCCGTGCCGATGAAGTAGATGCAACTCATTCTCCATCTTTCCATCAGATTGAAGGTCTGGTCATTGATAAAGGTGTTACATTTGCAGATCTGAAAGGAACATTGCAGGAGTTCGCAAAAGAGTTGTTTGGACCAGAGACAAAAGTAAAATTCCGTCCGCATCATTTTCCGTTTACAGAACCGAGTGCAGAGGTAGACGTGACTTGCTTCAAATGTGGTGGAAAAGGATGCCGTTTCTGTAAAGGCGAGGGATGGATTGAAATCCTCGGCTGTGGAATGGTTCACCCGCATGTACTTGAGATGAGCGGCATTGATCCAAAGGAATATTCAGGATTTGCATTTGGTGTAGGTTTGGAGCGTATCGCACTGTTAAAATATGAAATCGACGACATGCGTCTGCTTTACGAGAATGACGACAGATTTTTAAAACAATTTTAGCGTTAGCTTTGAGAAGTGCAGATAGGCAGTGATTCGGACATGCGTTGAAAGCTTGCTTGCAAAAGCATGTATGAAGCACTGACGGATTGTACGGCGAATGCCGGACAATGAGAAAATCGCAGATTTTCGAAACTGCACGAAAGAAGTGCATAGGAAAACTCTGACGGAAAAAGATTTTCGAAACTGCACGAAAGAAGTGCATAGGAAAAATTTTGAGGGAAAAGATTTTCGAATCTGCACGAGCAAAGCGAAATACCATTTTTGAATAATAGATTAGTAGGAGAAAAAAACATGACAACTTCATTATCTTGGATAAAAGCATATGTTCCGGAATTAGAAGTAGAGCCGCAGGAATACATGGATGCGATGACACTTTCCGGTTCAAAAGTAGAAGGATATAAAAAATTAGATGAGGATCTGGAAAAAATCGTAATCGGTCAGGTATTAAAAGTAGAAAAACACCCGGATGCAGACAAACTGGTAATCTGCCAGGTGGATATCGGCGGAGAGACTACACAGATTGTAACCGGCGCACCGAACGTATTTGAAGGCGCAAAAGTTCCGGTTGTATTAGACGGCGGACGTGTTGCCGGCGGTCATGATGGAAAAGTCGTAGAAGGCGGCATCAAAATCAAAAAAGGTAAATTAAGAGGTATAGAGTCCAATGGTATGATGTGCTCCATCGAAGAACTTGGATCTACTACCGATATGTATCCGGATGCAGCTGAGGACGGACTTTATATTTTACCGGAAGATGCTCCGGTTGGTGAGAGTGCAGTCTCTTACCTTGGATTAGATGACGTAGTTGTAGAGTACGAGATCACGTCTAACCGTGTAGATTGCTTTTCCATCCTTGGTATTGCCCGTGAGGCAGCAGCTACTTTCGGAAAAGAGTTTATTCCACCAGTAGTAACAGAGACTGGAAATTCAGAGGATGTAAACGACTACATTAAAGTATCAGTAGAAGATGCGGATCTTTGCCCGCGTTATACTGCCCGTGTAGTAAAAAATATTAAGATCGCACCGTCACCGAAGTGGATGCAGCATAGACTGGCTTCCCACGGTATCCGTCCGATCAACAATATCGTAGATATCACAAACTATGTCATGGAAGAGTTTGGACAGCCAATGCATGCTTATGATATGGATACAATCTCCGGCCATGAGATTCGTGTACGCCGTGCTGCTAAAGGAGAGAAATTTGTTACTTTAGATGGACAGGAGCGTACCTTAGATGACAGTATTTTGATGATCTGTGATGGAGAAAAAGCAATTGGACTTGCCGGTATCATGGGTGGCGAAAACTCCATGATCACAGACAATGTTCAGACAATGCTTTTTGAGGCAGCTTGCTTTGATGGAACAAATATCCGTCTGTCCAGCAAAAAAGTAGGTCTTCGTACCGATGCCTCCTCCAAATTTGAAAAAGGGTTGGATCCGAACAATGCGATTGAGGCTATGAACCGCGCCTGCCAGCTCATTGAAGAACTTGGTGCAGGTGAAGTTGTTGGCGGTGTCGTTGATGTATACCAGAAAGAAATGACAGGCAGAAGAATTGCATTTGAACCGGATTGGATCAATGGTCTGCTTGGAACTGATATTTCTGCAGAGACAATGATCGGATATTTCAAAAAAATCGACCTTGGTTTTGATGAGGAGACACAGGAAGTCATCGTTCCATCCTGGAGACAGGATCTGCTCCGTGATGCAGACATCGCAGAGGAAGTGGCACGATTCTATGGATATGACAATATCCCGACCACACTTCCATCCGGAGAATCCACAACAGGTAAACTTTCCTTTAAACTTCGTGTAGAGGCAGTAGCAAGAGAAGTTGCCCAGTTCTGCGGATTTTCACAGGGAATGACATACTCCTTCGAGAGTCCGAAGGTATTTGATAAATTATTACTTCCGGCAGACAGTCAGTTGCGTAATACTGTAACTATTTCTAATCCGCTTGGAGAGGACTTCAGTATTATGCGTACAGTTTCCTTAAATGGAATGCTGACATCTCTTTCTACCAACTTCAATCGTAGAAACAAAGATGTTCGTCTGTATGAATTAGGAAATATTTATTTGCCAAAACAGGAGCCTGTTACAGAGCTTCCGGAAGAACGCATGCAGTTTACACTGGGATTCTACGGTGATGGCGATTTCTATACTATGAAAGGTGTTATTGAGGAGTTCCTGTATAAAGTAGGTATGAATCTGAAACCGGAGTATGATCCGGAGTCGGAACTGTCCTTCTTACATCCTGGACGTCAGGCAAATGTTATTTATGATGGTCAGGTAATCGGCTACCTCGGTGAGGTTCATCCGACCGTTGCAGCAAATTACTCCATCAAAGATCGCGTATATGTTGCAGTCATTGATATGCCGGAAATCGTTTCCCGTGCAACTTTTGACCGCAAATACGAAGGCATTGCAAAATATCCGGCAGTCAGCCGCGACCTCAGTATGGTTGTTCCAAAACATGTACTTGCAGGCGATATTGAGAAAGTATTTGACGAGAGAGGCGGCAAGATTCTTGAGTCTTATGAATTATTTGATATTTATGAGGGCGCACAGATTAAAGCAGGATTCAAATCTCTGGCTTATAAACTGACCTTCCGTGCAAAAGACCGTACGTTAGAGGAAGCAGATATCACAGCTGCCATGAAGAAAATCATGAATGGTCTGGAGCGTCTGGGCATAGAGCTGCGCCAGTAGAAAGTTGGTGTCTGTATTGAATGAAAACGAAATGAAGGTAACAGATTATTATTTTGATCTGCCGCAGGAGCAGATTGCGCAGGACCCGCTGGAGGATCGTTCATCCTCCAGACTTCTGGTCCTGGATAAAGAGACTGGCGAGTATTCTCATCATGTATTCCGGGAAATCACAGAATTCCTGAAACCAGGTGACTGCCTTGTCTTAAACAATACAAAAGTAATTCCGGCCCGTTTGTTTGGTGAAAAAGAGGGGACTCAGGCAAAAATTGAAATTCTGTTGCTAAAACGCAAGGAAAACGATGTCTGGGAAACGCTGGTAAAACCGGGTAAAAAGGCAAAAGTCGGCACAAAGATTATTTTTGGTGGTGGACTTTTAGTCGGTGAAGTGATTGATATCGTGGAAGAGGGCAACCGTCTGATCAAATTTACTTATGAAGGGATTTTTGAAGAAATTCTGGATCAGTTAGGTCAGATGCCGTTACCGCCATATATCACACATCAGTTAAAGGACAAGAACCGTTATCAGACTGTTTATGCAAAATATGACGGTTCTGCAGCAGCTCCGACTGCAGGGCTGCATTTTACACCGGAACTGCTTCAGCAGGTAAAGGATATGGGCGTTGATATTGCAGAGGTAACACTGCATGTCGGACTTGGTACTTTTCGTCCAGTAAAAGTGGACAATATCCTGGAACACCATATGCATTCAGAGTTCTATATGGTGACACAGGAAGCCGCTGACAAGATCAACAATGCGAAGAAAAACGGTCATCGTGTGATTTGCGTCGGAACTACAAGCTGCCGTACCATTGAGTCTGCAGCAGACGAAAACGGTATGCTGAGAGAAAGCAGCGGTTGGACGGAGATATTCATCTATCCGGGCTATAAATTCAAAGTTCTGGATTGTCTGATCACAAACTTCCATCTGCCAGAGTCAACGTTGCTGATGCTTGTTTCTGCACTTGCAGGAAGAGAGCATGTGCTGGCGGCTTATGAGGAAGCAGTGAAGGAAGGATATAGATTTTTCTCCTTCGGGGATGCGATGTTTATTCAGTAAAAATAATTTCTAAAAAAATATAGTGGGATAAATAGTACCTGTGACAGAGTGTGTGCTGTCGCGGGTGCTATTTTTGAGTGTGCTGATTTTTTTTATATAGAAGAAAGAGCATGAATAATAGAATTACTGGAAAAATAAGTCCGCATCTCATGCCGATCCTAATATTATTCCCGGCGTTCTGGGTGATACGGCCAACAATTCCAGGCCCGATACTGCCGCCCAAATCTCCTGCCATGGCAAGGAGAGAGAACATAGCTGTCCCACCTTTTGGAAACGTTTTTGAGGAAATACTGATCGTTCCCGGCCACATAATTCCAACTGAAAATCCACATACTATACAACCGATAAGTCCGATAATCGAATTAGATGACAAGGCAGAAAGAAGATAGCAGATAACACATAATATACCGGAACCACCCATAAACTTCATTAAATCCAGCTGTTTTCCATATTTCCCAAAAATTATGCGGCTGATGCCCATGGTGACTGCAAACAAACATGGACCTGCTAAATCCCCCAGTGCTTTTGACAATCCCAGCGCAGATTCGGCATAAGCAGATGCCCATTGAGCCATTGCAAGTTCAGAAGCACCAGAACAGACCATCAGACATATTGCAACCCAGAAAAAAGGTTTGGCAAACAGATTTTTAATTCCCATTCCTGTACCATTGTCAACCAGATGCTCAATTGGACAGGTCATGAAATTATAAGTGTTAACAGCAGGAATGAGTGCCCATATCACGGCAAGCCATTTCCAGCTGTTTATGCCGAATATCAGAAAAAACAAGCTGGAAATCAAAATTGTTCCAACAGCTCCCCAACAGTAAAAGGAATGGAGCAGGCTCATCGTTGCTTCTTTGTTTTCAAATGGACAGGCTTCAATAATAGGGCTGCAAAGTACTTCGATTAAACCACTTCCGACAGCATAAACAACGACACTGCATATAATTCCAATGAAAGGATCAGGTAAAAGATCAGGTAAAAATGCCAGTCCAACCAGACCAAGTGAAGCAAATATTTCTGATGCAACAACGCAAATACGATATCCGATATAATCTACAAATTTGGCACAGAACAGATCAACCAGAAGCTGTGTGAAAAAGAAGAAAGTGGATATTAAAGCAATATTACCGAGAGAAATATGATAGTCATTGTGAAATTTCAAAAAAAGAAGCGGTGCAAAGTTTGCCGCAATAGCCTGCGTAATAAATCCCATATAACAGGAAATTTTTGTCTTATGATAGTCAGTTTTCTTTATAACATTCACTTCCTATTTTCCACTCCGAATATTTTTAACAGTTTTATGCTCAATAGAAAGATGTTCATAAATACGTTTTCCACCATTTCCACTTGGAGCCTGAGCTAGTAATCCAACTTTGATGATTGGTTTAGACGGCAAATGGAAATACCTCATCATGTAAAAGTTTGTGCCATCTGCTGAATAATGGAATGCAAAATTATTTCCTACTCTGCATACCTGAAGCCAGGCAGAATTGCTATCAATGTTACAGCCGTTTGCATCATCAGAATCGCCTTTCGTAACAACACTTACAGCTGCATGGGTTCCAAAATCTGTCAGTTCAAAACAACATTTTGCCCAATGACTCTCATCTGCCATTACCATTACAGAAGCAGAATCATAGATTTCTTTAAAATCATGAGATACTTTTACTTTAAGAACAAAGTCTCCATTAATTTCAGTATAATAATATGGGGCATTACAAAGTGATTCTGGCAAAATACCTTCTTCACATTCGTCAATGCTGCCACAAAAAAAGTCTGTTTTTGGTGGTGCGGTTATTTCAATTCTGTCTCCTTCAATGCTGATCTCACTTTCATTCATCCATTTAAAAATCATACGAATTACCCCTTTTCCTTTTTTAATTTGATTATATAGCAAACAATAAACATATGCATTGAATTAAATCACCAGAATACTGTATAATATCGTAAAAGGAAAGAATGTGATATGGAGATGGATTATAATAAAATACTTACAGACGAGGACTTTATGGAAATCAAGCAGCACGGAAGAAGTGATTATCCATTCCAGTATTATTATGATGATCTGGAGTTCTTTGATTTTCATTGTATTGAATGGCACTGGCACAGAGAATTTGAGTTTTTATATGTTGAGTCTGGACAAATTATATGTGGAATAGGTGAAAAACAGATTATATTGTCAGAAGGAGACGCAATTTTTATCAATTCTAAAATATTGCATCGGTTTTATGCATCATCAGGTGGTGTCATTCCTAATTTTGTATGTATGCCTGAATTTATTGCACCAGAGAATAGTTTGATCTATAAAAAATATATTTTACCAATCATTTCATCGAATATGCCTTTTCAGTGTTTTCAGATTGCTGAACCATGGCAGGCAAGGATTATACAAATTATGATAAAAATAATGGAAACACAGGAGAATGAGAAAATAAGGGAGCTTTCCACTTTGTCCTTGTTGCAGGATTTATGGCTGATTTTTTACGAAAATGTAAAGTTATTGGATAAAGAAAAAATGCAAACAGTTGACGAGGCTGCACAGAAAAGAGTACAGTTGATGATGCAATATATACATGAAAATTATAATCATGGACTGTCACTGGATGAAATAGCTTCACACATCGGAATCAGCAAAAGTACTGCGCTTAATTTGTTTCAACGATTTTTACATACTACGCCGGTCAGTTATTTGATAGGATATAGACTGCAGGCAGCTTCCTGGCTATTGAAAAATACGAATAAAAAAGTAAAAACCATCGCCTATGAAAGTGGATTCCGTAATGTCGATTATTTTTGCAGATTGTTTAAAAAACGTTATCATTTAACACCATCAGACTATCGTTGCGCATGCTTAAAACCGTATATCTGTAAGTGACCGCCAGATGAGTCAACTAAAATTTGTGGTGACTATACATTATATACAAAATTTGAAGTTGCCTTATAATTATAAATCTAAGGGTTAAGTAGATAATAGAGTGTTAGATACAGCAAATACAATAGATTGCGGTATTTTGAGCAGAATTGGCAAGTTGCATAAAGAAAAAATCTTAAAAAAGCAGCGGTTGACATGCGGTAAATAGCGGGCATATACTGATTACAATTTATGAGTAAACGGGGGATAATAATTGAAAAAAGAGGTATTAGAAGCTTTACAATTAAATGAAAATCATGAACGGGAATGCAAGTTGGCGGAGGGTGGTTTTCCGGAAAGTATCTGGGAGACATATTCCGCTTTTTCAAATACAGATGGAGGAACGATTTTGTTGGGGGTAAAAGAGAATCGAGATTCTTTTACAGTCAATGGATTAAATGACAGACAGATTGTAAAGTATCAGAAAAATTTCTGGAGTACAATCAATGATCGAAATAAAGTTTCTAAAAATATTTTATTGAACCATCATGTAAAAGTTATTGAGTATGAGGGCAAGAATATTCTCGAAATAAATGTTCCGGCGGCTGATCGGCATGATAAGCCTGTGTATATAGGAACCGATCCCATGAAAGGAACGTATCGCAGAGACTATGAGGGAGATTTTTTGTGTACGGAAGCATCTGTCAGAGCTATGTTTTCAGATCAGCGTGATATTTCAGTAGATTCAGAAATTTTGGAAGACATGGATTTAGATGCATTGAATGCAGATACTATTAAAGGATATCGTGTATTATTTGAACAGTTGCATGAAGGACATCCGTGGAATAAATTATTAAAGGATGAATTTCTGATCAAATTGAAAGCTGCGGCTAAGAATAAAAGGGGAACTGTTTCACCGACGGTAGCAGGAATTTTGATGTTTGGTGATGCTGACCGGATTACAGATGTGTTTCCGGATTATTTTTTAGATTACAGAGAAGAATGTGATGATAAGAGGGTACGTTGGTTGTATCGGACACATTCAAATGAGGGAGACTGGAGCGGGAATTTATTTGATTTTTTCTATAAAGTGACAACCCGAATCGATGATGACGTGGCAGTTCCGTTTATGAATCGGCGAAATGGCGTGCGTGTAGATCGGGTTGATGTGCATGATGCATTGAGTGAAGCAGTTGCTAATGCACTTGTTCATGCCAATTATTATGGAAAGCGCGGAATTGTCATTATAAAGCACGGAAAACAAATATCTATTTCAAATCCTGGAACAATCCGAATTTCAAAAGAAGAGTTTTACGCGGGTGGAAACAGTGATCCAAGAAATCCAAATCTGCTGAAAATTTTTGGCTTTGTAAATGTGGGTGAACGTGCGGGCAGTGGTGTAGATAAAATTATGACGGCATGGGAAGAACAGCATTGGGCAAAACCAAAGTATGAGATATCAGTAAAGGCTGAACGAATTACTCTTAATTTAGAAGTAGGACAGGTTGTTTATATTCCGGGAGCTGCAGATTTAACGGTTGTCAGAGAACCAGAGTATTATTCTGGTTTGGTGTCAGACAGAGAGCAGAAACTCTTGGATTATCTGACACAGTATGGGAAAATCAGTATGGGGAAAGCAACGGAAGTGTGTGGATATAAAACAAAGTCGGCAACCCGTAAATTAATTGATAAAATGATAAAAAACGGAATACTCGAGAGAACAGGAAGTGGACCTGCTACAGTATATATATTGAAACGGTGATATTAAAAAAATATACAAAGCTCTTTAAGAGTCTCTAAAGGTCTCTTAAGAGACCCTTAGAGACTGTTAAGAATAAGAAGGAGTACATATGCAATTATTAATCAAACAACGTGTATTT
>CAKREL010000045.1 GCA_934317205.1 uncultured Eubacterium sp. | reverse complement strand
GGAAATAAACTATACGTTCTATTTTTTTGCCTTTTTGAGAAAAATGATTAAAAAACTATTGACATTTTGTTACTGGGTATAAACACTTTGCTGTTTTTTCAATTCCTATGAACAGTGTGTAAACATCGAGTACTGAACATTGAAAATATCAACCTTTTGGTTTATAATATGTCTTAACGTTACTATGTTCTTAGAGTATGAGTTTCAATAGAGAAGGTGGAATTATGAGCACATCAAATTTAATTAAAAACCTATGTAAAGAAAAAGGCATTAGTGTTGCAGAATTGGCTCGTAGAATTGGTCAGACACCGCAGAACTTCAACAAAAAATTAAAGCGAGAAACTGTGAGTACAGAAGAACTTATGAAAATAGCAGAAGTACTGGGAGTTGTATTTGAGCAGTCTTATATTCTTGAAAACGGAGAAAAACTAACTATTACAAGTGAGGCCTAATAAATGGACACATGTTTTTGAATTATAAGCATAGATTGCAGAAGCTTTTCTGCAATTACAGACACCAGATGAAAGGAGAGCTGTGGTAATTTTTGAAATAGATACCACACAAGCTGATGATGCGTAACATAAATGAGTTAATAGGAATAATAAACGGCATTAGCTACGACGGTATTATCAACAAACTAGAGGTAGAAAGATTATCTTCATGGGTAAAAAAGAACAGAAACTTATCTTACGAACCTAAGCAAGCTCACTTAATTTCACTGGTAGAACAAGTTCTTGAAGATGGAATAATCACAGACGAAGAACGAGAAATGCTTTTAGAAAATTGTAGTCAGTATACAGCTCTTGAAACTGATTCCATCGCTAAGGTTTATGAGCTTAATGGAATCATTGAAGGTATTATTTGTGACAATGAAATTAACGAAAAAGAAGTATGTCGCTTGCAGGATTGGATGAGAACAAATGAATCTTTTATTCGTGATCATAAATCATCTAAAACTATTTGTGAAAAAATTGATCAGATACTTGAAGATGGCGTTGTTACTCAAGAGGAGCAAGAATCACTTCTAGAAATGCTGAAAAAGAGATTAAACGATGCTCAGATAGAAACAAAAATAGGATACTTAAAAAACTGTGTCAAAGAAAGAAAAAATCTCGGCATTGATTTGATTGATTTATTGGATAATGCTGACGCAATAGATATTATTCATAGTCGTGCAGAGAGTCAACTGGGAAGTACGTTAAATTCGTATTCAGGTACATATGTCCGCGATCCTGAAATTGTATTCGTATCTCTTGTTTTGATTGGTATGCTTTATTATGATGGGGCTTTTTATGAATCAGTAAGAAAAACTTACAAGAGTTTGTATCAGCGTTATTCGGAGCAAAAGGTAGAAGGTCTTATTCGAACATTATTAAATAATTACAGAACAAAGGATGATGCACCAGGCGCAAAGACTCGTATTATCAATGTGGTATTAGCAGGATCTATTGTACCAAGCTATTATTTGGGATCATTCTTTGAGTTTATCTATGACATATATAAGTTGAATTTTGATAGCGACTTACCTAATGATTTATATGGCGAGTTTCAGTTTGTTTATGATGGATTGCAGAATGTGATGCGTTCTGAAAGTGACGAAGTTCAAGTTAATGTAACTAAGAAAACATATAAATTGATTAAATCAACAAAGCAGCTGATTACTAATCCTATATATAACGATGCTGTTATTAAGCTTAGTATCATTGTTGTTAGGCTTATTGATAAATATATTTGGGGCAAGGATAATGTCCTCTACAATCCATATTTAAAAAGAGGATATGAAGAATGGCTTTCAACAATCAATAGAGAGAAAGAGTATAGACATCGCAGTAAATCCGAACAATTGAGATCACGCTGGGAACCAGAATTTGTTTTGAATGGAAACACAATTTGTTTAGTTCCACCGACTCATCGTGTGAAAGCTACATATGATTATCGAACTATCCGAATCATTGTTAAGGATGAGGAAAAGGCTATTTATGATGATTATGTAAAAGATGTTCGTGAGATTATTGGTGGATACCAGATAAAGAATCATGCAATTGAACTCTCTAATCCTCTTGGAAGAATTAATTATCAGCTGGTTGCAGGAAATGAAATAATTTATGATAGCAAAACCAGACTGCACCGTAACTTTATTGTGTTTGACGAGAGAGGACAAGAACTGGCAAATAATAAAGATTATTCTGGAACAGTTGTTTTCTGTACAAAGAGTAAGGTTGATAAGTTGCATTTATATTTTTCGGGAGAGGCATATTGTCTATCCTCATATAGTGCACACTTAGGAGATGCTATCCTTATAGAAGATAAAGTGTTCAATTTTTCAGAGATGATTCGTCCTGGTGTGTTTGGCGAAAAGTATGAGGGATATTTCGTTGCACAGGATGATTGCAAATTTGAAGTATTTAAAGATGAGGTAATCCTTGTTTTTGAAAGTGAGTTTACGGATAGTGGTTTTGAAATACAAATAAATCAGCGTTCATATAAGATTGATGCTTTTGAATATTCTACAGTCGAAAGAAAAGGTGTTAATAAATATTCGCTAAAACTTGGATGTTTAGACTCTGGAATTTATCAGCTAAGAGTGAATGCGTTACATTCAGGAAAAAGAATTAGTGTGCTACGCACTCAATTTGCCATAGATAAAAAACTTTATATTGAACAGATTGAAAACAACAATGATTCGTATATTGTTTCTGTAGACTCTGATTTGATGCCAGAACCAATTCTTGATGAGATAAGTATTCAAGATTTTAGAGAAGACTGGATTAAGTTTAATTGGAATAATCAGGAGTATATTTATTATGTTCCGTTCCGATTTCCGTTATACAGGATTGATAATGGTGCCTGGAAGTCATTCTCACAAGAAATTTGGATCGGCGATATTACTCAGGAAAGTTCAATTGATCTGTATGGATGCAAATATGACAAAATATGCTTGCTAACCAGTACCGGTAAAATTATGGAAGAAGCACCTGGACTTAAGAATGAAGGAGTATTTAGCAGGTTTTCTGCAGGATTCTTACTGTCATATAAGTCGAATTATGATTATGTAGGGATTTCTTTACTTGCAGAAGATCATTACCAGGATGGAGTTTTGTGTTATAACAAATGCATTCTTGACGAGGCCAAAACAACGGTTATCTATAGTCATGAAGACAAGGCGATAGTTGTTATACCATACTTTTACGGACAAGGGAATATTAGATTCAAAGTAATCGACGATGTGAATAATGTCGTATACACAAGTTCTGCTTTGAAAAAGGACGTTCCGGAATATGTATATGATTTATCGTCTTTTATAAATTATAAAGTGATTTTCTTTGAGAAAGAAAGAGGGCTATCACTCAAAAAAGAACGTATTTTAAAGGAATTTCCAATCGTCTTTTATGCGAGAGAAGATTTCATAGGAAAATCCTTCAAAATCAAGGAGGTCTACTTTGATCAGTTTGTCAGAGGAGAGTTCCTAAGAAAGAAACATTACTTTAATACAACGTATGTTTATTTTAAAGAAATCCAGATTATTTCATCAGCATTGATGAATTAGTCTTTGGGAATGCGTTAGAGGAGTTTAAAAACTATATTTCGAGCCATCCGGGTGATTTGAATATCTACATCAACGAGAAAATACTGCCTGGTGATACATATCGAGCTTATCATAACTTTAAGTGGTTTGATGAAATCGAAGGAAATGATGAAAAGATGGAGCATTTTGTTTCAACGATTAAATCTATTGCAGAAGAATATGAAAAAGCAAAGAAAGAAGCGGTAACAGAAGAAAATTATAAAGAAGCGGATTATTACCAGAGACAAATTGAGAATTTGCATAAGGAAAAGGTAATTGATTCACTTTCAAAGTATTGCGTCATTCCTAAATATGGGTTCCCGGTGGATGTTGTTGAATTGCAAATATATAAAGAAGGCATTATGGATAACAGCTATGATTTGAGTCGCGATTTAAAAATAGCAATCTCAGAATATGCACCGGACTCAGAAATCATTGTTGATGGTAAGAAGTATACTTCTAAGTATATATCTCTACCTAAAACAGGAGAGTATCCACGTAACTATTTCTGCACTTGTCCTAACTGTAAAAAGATAAATGTATCTGTAAGTACAAGAACAGGAAATGAGTGTAAGTATTGTGGTGAGCCTCTTGGCGCAGTTTCGCAAGAGTTTTATATTGAACCGATAAATGGATTTAAAACTGGTATTACGAAAGAAAGTACTCGTGCTAAGCCAAAGAGATCTTATGCTGGCGAAGTATCATATCTTGGTGGTGGTATAAAGGACGAGAATATTGTTTCTTTATCAAATGCTATTACCATTGAGACAAGCACCAATGATGAGCTTCTTGTAATGAATAAATCGTCATTCAATATGTGCCCGATATGTGGATATAGTGACATTGTTAAAGGTAAAGTGATAACACCTACTTCTTTAAAGAAGCATAAGAATTACAGGCAGTTTGACTGTTCATGTGAAGAGCTTACTCAAGTCAAGCTTGGGCATAGATTCCAAACAGATGTAGCACGATTTACAATTCCTATGTTAGGTTCCTTTACCAAGGAAGATTATGCGATTGCGTTGTCATTTATGTATGCATTTCTTGAAGGAATAAGTATTGGTCTTGGCATTGAAAGAAATGATATAGATGGTGTTCTTGAACTGAATCTTGAACAGCATAGCTACGATATTTTGATCTACGACAATGTCCCAGGAGGAGCAGGTCATGTTAAGCGATTAGTCGAAAAGAATACTGTCATCACATCATTAAACACAGCGTATGTTAAAGTGTCCCAACAGTGTTGTGATGAAAACACTTCTTGTTATAACTGTCTTAGAAACTATTATAATCAGACAAATCACGGCAAGTTGAAACGTAAATATGCTCGTGATTTCATTGAAAGTCTATTGAGACAAATAGGTGTTAGGTCTTAAAAAATAGTTTTATTTATAAGAATAGGGAGATGTGTTTTGGAACAGGAGATAAGAGCTATCATTGATAGATAAGGACAATGTGAAGAAATGAATGGCTTGTCAAAGGGGAATTATTCGAACTCATAATATTTAACGATAACTTTTCAATCATTAAAAAATGTAGTAGATACGATTGACCACACGTACTTATCATAAGTAAAAAGGGCAGACGTACTTGCAGTCGTGTCGAGCCATGTTGAGACTGTAATTTTATTGTCCCGAAAGGCTTCAGATGCCGAAATTAAGGTGAGATTGGATATGTCGGAATTAGACATAACAAGTGCAGAAAGCAAGGTAATATATAAAGAAATACAGGAATATGTGATTTATTATTTTTTCCTACGCAACAACAATCAAACAAGATGTTTGAGCATTGGAAATCCAATGACAAATGGTTCATACCATTTATTTTTACCTGCTCTAGATCATGCCTTACTGCTTAACAAATAAGTATATGAATGATATGTGCGCAGTGCGGCATTTCTTTGACTGCGAGACAGAGGAAGCGATCATATTGTAGAAAGGAGCTTATATGGATAAATTAAGAAAAGCTAATATATATATTGATGAGAATCGTATACCGAGAGAGAAGTTGCCGGTATTCCATGTTACACCACCTTGTGGATGGATGAATGATCCGAATGGTTTTTCTGTTTATCAGGGAAAGGTGCATTTGTTTTATCAGTTTCATCCATATAGTGAAATATGGGGACCGATGCACTGGGGACATTATGAAACAAAGGATTTTATCAAATGGACAGAATTACTGGTTGCACTTGCCCCTGACCAAGCTTATGATGAAGCAGGATGTTTTTCCGGGTCTGGAATCGAGACGAAGAATGGTCACCTTTTAGTTTATACAGGGGTTATGGAAAAAGAAGTAGACAATGAGAAAGTGACATATCAGAATCAGTGTCTTGCGTTGGGAGATGGAAAAAAATATACCAAGTTAGAACAAAATCCCGTAATAACGGGAGAAATGATGCCGGAAGATTTTAGCAGAGAGCATTTCAGAGATCCAAAGATTTGGAAAGAGAACGATGGATACTATATGGTAGTGGGAAATAAAACAGCGCAAGGTGTTCCTCAGGTTGTGTTATTTCACTCTGAAGATGCGATAAAATGGAATTATGTATCTGTTTTGGCAAGTGATAGAGAAGGGATGCTCGGAACAATGTGGGAATGTCCGGATTTCTTTTGCTTAGATGAAGAATATATTTTAATTACCTCCCCGCAAGATTTATGTGCGACAGAAGAATTTCATAATGGTAATAATTCTGTGTATTATATGGGAAAATATGATAAGAAGCGTCATGTATTTCATTATGAAAATGTATATTCTCTGGATGATGGGTTTGATTTCTATGCACCTCAGACTATGTTGGCACCTGATGGAAGACGTATAATGATTGGATGGATGCAGTCATGGGATTCTAATATACGTCCGGCAGATCAGAAGTGGTCTTGTATGATGACCATACCAAGAGAATTACATATTGAGCAGGGAAGAATATTACAGAGCCCGGTCAGGGAAATAGAAAACTATCATAGAAATGCTGTTTGCTATCAAAATAAGGAAATTAGTGGTAACTGTCAAATGGAAGATATCCATGGACGAGTACTTGATATGACGGTGGAAATTGCTCGTGGAGATTTTCATCAGTTTACAATTTCTTTTGCACAGAATGAAAGATACCATACAGATCTTACGATAGAAAAAGATAGTAAAATGATAGAAATTAACCGTACTTATTCAGGAATGGTTCGTGATGCGGCTGCAATCAGAAGATCAAAGATAAAAACGTCTACAGATAAATTGCAGATTCGCTTAATATTAGATAAATATTCTGCAGAAATATTTCTGAATGATGGACAACAGGTGTTCAGCTCTACATTTTACACACCACTGGAGGCTGACGGAATTAGTTTTATTTGTGACGGTAAAGCAGTGGTTAATATTAAGAAATACGAAATTTTAGTTGATTAGAGAGGTGATTGTATGAAAACGTTCGATGTTGTGGCATTAGGGGAGTTATTGGTTGATTTTACAGAAAATGGAATAAGTGCACAGGGAAATCCGATGTTGGAGGCAAATCCAGGTGGAGCTCCTTGCAATGTGTTGTCGATGTTACAAAACCTTGGAAAAAAGACTGCATTTATTGGAAAAGTTGGAGACGATGCATTCGGACAGATGCTGACACAAGCTGTAAGAAATCAGGGAATCAACACGGAGAATTTAGTGGCAGATGACACAGTACATACCACACTGGCTTTTGTTCATACAGATAAAGATGGTGATAGAAGTTTTTCTTTTTATCGTAATCCCGGAGCAGATATGATGCTGCGTTGGGATGAGATTCACGAGGATATGCTTGCGGATACAAAGATATTCCATTTTGGAACTTTGTCAATGACGGACGGCCAGATCGAAAAAGTGACAAAGAAGGCAGTTGAAAAAGCGAAAAGTGAAGGTGCTCTTATTTCTTTTGATCCAAATCTCAGACCGCCATTGTGGAAGGATTTGGAGGATGCAAAACGTCATATGTGGTATGGAATCAGTCAGTGTGATATTCTCAAAATATCAGATGATGAGATTGCTTTTTTGACAGGAACAGATGATATTGATCGAGGAATAGAAGCAATATTAGAGCAAAGCCAGCCTGCGTTAGTTTGTGCCACTATGGGGAAAAACGGAAGTAAGGCATTTTATAAGGGAACATGCGTTTTTTGTGATCCGTTTCTCCGGGATGACACCATTGAGACAACAGGGGCAGGAGATACATTTATGGCATGTGTATTGAATGCGGTATTAGAGAAGGGATTGGAAGCACTGTCTGAGAAGGACTTATTTGAGATAATTCAATTCGCCAATGCGGCGGCATCTCTTGTGACAACAAGAAAAGGGGCATTGAGAGTAATGCCAGAGTATGAAGAGATAGCAAAATTGCTAGAAGACAAATAAGAAGGATAACTACAATAATCAAGATGTAAAAGAAAGAAGTATGATGAATTGTTAAGTGGAAAATATATCGTAGATGTGAAATCAATCTTGCCACTGAAAAATTATTTTTGCACACATTATATAGTTGATTGAAACAAATAAAAAAACTTTATATCGTACTACTTTATGCAAAATAAGGACTTTTTCAGTGGCAACTTATAAATGGTAAGTGATAAAAAATATACGCTTACAGTCTGTTCTATAATAATATCTTAAACAAGAAGTTCTTTTATTACAATCACATTTATCCCGGCTCCGTGAATAGAGGCGCTGATATTCAGTTCAGTATCAGCCTGTTCGATACTCACCTGTGTCTGGGGATGAGTATTCAGCAGTTGAAGCCAGTGCTCCGGTAACGTGCAGTCTTCCGGAAACTGCAGATGTGCCATATGCATAAAAACAGAGTCTTGATTGGAAAATGCGTATTTTGCAATCATATACTGACCGGCATAAACTGGCAGGGTAAAATCTAAATGCAATTCATCCATAAAAGCATTGATGCTTTCATTGGTCTTATAGACGTCTGTACATCGAGTGTACAGATGCTCAATTTCATCATTATAATTCATAACAACAATGGTATAAACAGCAGATGACGTATGATCATCTTTGACAATATAATAGTGTTTTTCGCGGTAAAGCAAATGACCGCGGATATTTTTCAGAAGTTGATAGGCATAAAAAGCTGGTTTTGGAATGCCACAGGAAGTCATACAGGCGGGGCATCCTTTTAAAATCTGTTCTAAACTTCCGGGATCACGCAGCCTTACAGTTACATTGTCATCTATTGCGGTAAAATAAGTTCGTACGATATGGATGGCAGCGGCAATGGAATCGTAAGCAGCACAGGCACGGTAACGTGGGCGGGGAGAGGTGTCTACGGTTACATCATAGCCAAGGACCTGAAGTAAATGCAGCATTTCGGCCAAAACCGGAGTATTGCTTTTGGTAACGTCACAGATAGTAATTTTTTTTATATCAAGTTCTGAGAGTATGGCAAAAAGCCGCTCTTTTAGTACTGTATAATCTTCCGGGGTGACAATTGCAGTAAAGGTGCGATCTATATGTAAAATGGAGGGAGCATCATTGTCTATTGCGACATGCAGCTGTATATGCTGAATGGCAGGGCTGATCTCGTGATCTGCCATGGAGGCGAGACTGTGGGAAATCAAGTCGATGGATTGATTTTCAGACAGATTTTGAAACCTGGCTGGATTCGATTCACTGAGAATATGATGCTGAAATAGATTACGGTGCTCCTGTGGACTGTGACCAAACCATTCCCGGAAAAATTTTTCATAATAAGCTGTGGTTGAAAAACCTACTTTTTTAGCCACAGAACTGATCTTTACATTTGTTTCTAATAAGGGGATTTCTGACATTTCACTTCGGGCAAAGCAGAGAAATTTCTGAAAACTGATGCCCATATAATCACGGATCAGATGTGAAAGGTAGAAACTGCTTAGGTGTTCCTGCTCGGACAGATCGTCTAATGTAATCCGATTTGCATAATTTTCATAAACATAGTTGATAATGCGGCTGATACGTCCTACGATGACGGGATTGTCATATTTGAAATTTACCACTACCTGATTTTCAAATGCAAAAAGATTAAAGTACTGGTTTAAATATTTAATGACATCAATCATCTGATAAATACAGGTACTTTTGTAATTGAAACTTCTGCGGGTATAATCGAGCAGAATATGAAGCAGCATGCCACGCAGATGTTCCAGGCGGAAGTAACTGTCATCATTGACATAGGTACGGAAACATGCTTTTGGCAGCAATGGAAAATACTGGGTGAAAAAACGATTGCTGATCTGGATAATAGCAACGACGTTGTCAGTGGTGTCTGCATGCAGACCATGTACTTCGTGTCCGCTATTTGTAAAAATATCTCCAGCTTTCAGCTGATAATTATAATATCCGTTTTTCAATCGGATGCCACCTTTTAGCACATAGACCAGTTCGACATCTTGATGATAATGGAACGGAATTTCTTCTACCTGAATAATCTGTATGCTTAGTGGAAAATCGTCCGCATAGTTTGTTTTTTTAAATAACATAAGATTTCTCCTCGGACTGCAGGTTTTTGGCTTTCTTGTATTTATCCTAGCACAGTAGAACAGAAAACGGAAGAGTTAGTTACATGTATTTCGCAAAGTAATCATTGTTTATGGCAATGAAATTATTGCAGCACAGAAAAAAATTATTTAAACTGTGACCATAAAAAAATCAGAAAGTGGTAAACAGATAGAATTACTGGGTGATTTGCGGAAATCTGTGACTTGAGGAAAGAGTTTTGCGAGAGGAGTGGCAGGAAATGAGAAAGCAAACAGACATATTGCTTCCGGATGGTTCTTATATTCCACGCATGGGTCAGGGAACCTGGCAGATGGGCGAGGATGATGAGAAGTATCGGCAGGAAGTGGACGGCCTGCGATATGGGATACAACAAGGGCTTCGTATGATCGATACAGCCGAAATGTATGCAGATGGAAAAGCAGAAAGTATTGCAGGAGATGCAATGAAGCATTTTGCACGCGATGATCTCTATGTGGTCAGTAAAGTTTATCCGAAGAATGCGAACCGTCATCGGATCTACAGTAGTCTCGAACGTTCTTTGAAACTGCTTGGAACAGATTATCTGGATCTGTATCTGCTGCATTGGCGGGAAGATGCAGATCTGGCAGAAGTTGTTTTTTGCATGGAAGATCTGAAACGGAATGGAAAAATAAAACGCTGGGGTGTATCGAATTTTGACGTGAGCGACATGGAAGATTTAATGGCTGTTGCGGATGGCAAAAACTGCTGTGTAAATCAGGTACTTTATAACCTTGGATGCAGAGGCATCGAGTATGACCTGATCCCATGGCAGAGAGAACGCAACATTCCAATCATGGCCTACAGTCCGGTAGGGCAGGCCGGTGCACTGGTGACGCAGGGCGGCGTGCCAAAACAGATGCTGATGACAGATCCGAATGTGGAGGAAGTGGCAAAACGGCATGGAATGACAAAGGTACAGTTATTGTTGGCATTTGTATTGCAACAGCCGGATGTGATTGCAATTCCGAAAGCAGTATCTTTTGATCATATCGATGAAAATATTGCGGCACTGGATGTGAAATTGACAGAGGAAGATTTGGAGCAGATTGCGGCATCATTCCCAATGCCAGATCATAAAATAGAGATGGAAAAATACTAGATTCCAAGAGTACATCAAGATAAAAAGGAGGAACTTATGTTAAACGAACGTGTACAGAGAATGAGAAATAAGCTCTGGGATACCAGACCGTGTATTACGGCAGAGCGCTTGGAACTTGAAACAGAAGCATACAAGGAGTTTGCTGGTGATGCAATACCGATTTTCCGGGCAAAAGTAGTGAGATACATTATGGAACGTATGACAACGCTGATCATGGATGATGAGCTGATTGTCGGAACAGCGACCAATAAATATCGTGGTGCCAATCTACATCCGGAATTTCAGTCCAGTTCCTGGTATGTCAGTGATATTGATGATTTCCCTGTAAGAAGTAAAGATCCATATGATATTTCACCGGAAGATCGTGAGAAGATTTTAAATATTCTTCCTTATTGGAAAGGAAAATCCATGGAAGATTTGTCCAAGACGGCACTTCCGGCACACATTGAAGAGTGCATACAAGATGATATTATTACGGTTGGACTGAGAAATGGTGTATCCGGAGAAACAACTTGTGATCACGAGAAACTTCTGACTGTCGGCATTCGTGGTTATATGGAAGAATGCCAGAGAAATATTGACAATACAGTAAGTACAGGAAAAGAAGATCAGGAAAAAATTGATTATTGGACCGCATGTATTATCCAATGTGAAGGGTTGATCACATACGCACACAGAATGGCGGAAGAAGCGAAACGTCAGGCAGCAGCATGCAGCGATGAAAAACGGAAAAAAGAACTTCTGACCATTGCAGAAAACTGTATGGTAGTTCCGGAAAATCCACCGCAGACGTTTCAGCAGGCACTTCAGATGATTTGGTTTGCACATGTGTATTTTCAAATCGAGGTGTGTACCACAGCCTGCGGATTTGGACGTTTTGACCAGTATATGTGGCCTTACTACAAAAAAGACGTTATTGAAGAGAAAAATATTACGCAGGATGAAGCGTTGGAAATGTTGGAATGCTTCTACTTGAAAGCATGTGAAGTTTATGAGGTCAGAGACAAATGGTATGCGACATCTTTTGCAGGATATCCGATGTGGGAAATCCTTGTGGTTGGTGGTCAGACTACAGATGGAAAAGATGCTACAAATGAACTTTCTTACCTGTGTCTGGAAGCGGCAAACCAGTTGAAAACTACGCAGCCGGTTATGGCAGTCCGTACATGGGAAGGTACACCTGAAGCATTATTCCGAAAAGGCTGTCAGATGATTCAGGAAGGTCAGGCAAATCCAGGATTTTTCAATGATGATGCGGCAATGAAGATGGCACTTGGAAAGGGCTGCACCATTGAGGAAGCCAGAGACTGGACCATTGTAGGATGTATTCAGCCGGGACCGGGTGGTGGAGCAACAGATGGATCTCCGGATGCCGGATATGTCAATATGGGTAAGATGATCGAATTTGTATTACATAATGGTGTAGATCCAAGAACAGGAAAACTGATGGGATTACAGACCGGTGATCCGAGAAACTTTAAAAATATTGAAGAATTCAAGGATGCTTTGAAAAAACAGATTCTGCATCATTATAAATTGATTACAACCGGCTACAATATTATGCAGGGAATTCATATGCTTCGTTATCCGGTAATTTTTGCATCCATGGTGACAAAAGGATGCGTGGAAAGTGGAAAATCAGTTCAGCAGGGTGGTGCAAAATATAGCACAGCTGGTCTGTATATTACAGGTGCAGCGAATATGGCTGATTCTATCGCAGCAATTGAAAAATGCGTATTTGAAGATAAAGACATTACAATGGATCAACTGATTGATGCTTTGGATCACAATTTTGAAGGACAGGAGAGAATGCGTCAGCTTTTGTTAAATAAACCGGAAAAATTTGGTAATGACGAAGCGCATGTAGATGGTATTTACCGTGAAATGATGCATTTTATTGCAGAACATGTACAGCAGTGGGAAGATGCACGAGGTGGTCACTACTCTTTTAATGTACATTCTCAGACCGTGAATGTATCACATGGAGCTGTCTGCGGAGCAACGCCGGATGGAAGACTTGCCGGTGAACCTTTCTGTGATAACGCTTCTCCAATGATGGGAAGAGATGTCAACGGTCCGACTGCAACAGTCAAATCTGTAGCCTCTATGGGACAGGATGCCTTTCATGATGGTGCATTGTTTAACCTTCGTTTTGATCCAAAGGGTGTGGAAGGCGAGAAAGGACTGCAGAGCATTGAAGGAGTGATCCGTACTTATTTTTCACACGGCGGAGAGCATATTCAGATCAATGTAGTGGATACAGCGACATTGAAGGATGCACAGGTTCATCCGGAAAAATACAAAGGACTGATGGTTCGTGTGGCCGGTTACATGGCATATTTTACAGAATTAGATAAGAGCGCGCAGGATACGATCATTTATCGTACCGCACACTTTGAACAGGCATAGACAGATGAGTGTATACAGAAACGAAGCAAGAAAAGCATTGGTCGGTGCTATACAGAAGTTCAGTACAGAAGATGGACCGGGAATCCGGACAACCGTGTTTCTCAAGGGGTGTCCATTGCGCTGCCGCTGGTGTCATAATCCGGAACTGATCGCCTTTGAACAGCAGATCATCCGTTTGCCAAACAGTTGTATTCATTGTGGATATTGCATAGATCATTGTCCGAAGAGCGCAATTGGAGTGAATGAGAAAGGTCAGATTGAAATCAACCGGGAAAATTGTGATAACTGTATGATCTGTGTGAATAACTGTACGGCGATGGCACTGCAAACAGTAGCAAAAGAAATGACAGTGGAGGAAGTTCTCGCGAAAGTAGAGCAGGACAAAGGATTTTATGATTCCACTGGTGGTGGTATGACCATCAGTGGAGGTGAAATGCTTTCACAGCCGGAATTTGTGCAGGCATTAGTTCTGGAAGCTGCCAGTCGTGGCATACAGGTCTGTCTGGATACTTCCGGATTCGGTGATGGTGAGTTGCTGGAGTCACTGGCATTGCAGGAAAATGTGACTACCATTTTATATGATATGAAATCTATAGATAATGCAGTGCACCAAAAATGTACCGGACAGAGTAATCAATTGATTTTGACTAATCTCAGACGTCTGGCAAGCCAGCCGGAGATTAATCCAAAGCTGCAGATGCGGATGCCGCTGATAGCTGGATTGAATGATGGCTGGGAACTGATAAAACAAACGGCAGATTTTTATCGGACGTATGGCATAAAAAATGTAACATTATTGCCATATCATGATCTCGGTGTTTCAAAAATGCGTAATATCGGAGGAACACAGGAGATATTTACACAGCCATCTGCTGAATATGTGGATAAGATAAAAACATTTTTTGAGAATGATGCGGACATGACCGTGGAGATTCAGGGAATGTTGTAAAAGTAACTGTTGTTAAATTCATAGGGAGAGAGAAAATTATGGATGAAAAACAAAAGAAAAATGATAATCAGTTAAAACGAGGTTTGAACCGTCGTCATTTGCAGATGATCGCTATCGGAGGTTCCATCGGAACAGGACTTTTTCTGGCTATGGGAGGAACAATCCGAAGCGCTGGTCCGGGTGGAGCAATGGTCGGATATGCTATCATGGGTGTTATTGTATACTGTATGATGACTGCACTGGGGGAACTTGCGACAGAATACCCGGTGCCGGGAGCATTTACAGCATATGCAAACCGGTTTATTGATCCGGCCTGGGGATTTACCAATGGCTGGTCCTACTGGTTTGGTTCATCAATGACCGTAGCAGCAGAACTTATCGCTGGTTCCATTATTGTAAAATACTGGTTCCCTGGAACAAGTTCCGCATTGTGGGCGGCATTGTTTTTAGCTGTCCTTCTGGCATTAAATTTATTCAGTGTCAAAGGTTTTGGTGAAGCGGAATTCTGGTTCGCAGGTATTAAAGTAGTTGTAACGATCATTTTCCTGATCGTTGGCGTGCTTATGATCATTGGTATTATGCATTCCGGTGAAGATGCAGGGTTCCATAACTGGACTCTGGATGCAGGCGCAGACGGAAAAGCACCTTTCCTTCATGGATTTGGCGGAATTGTCGGAATCCTTCTGGTTGCTGCATTTTCTTTTTCAAATACAGAGCTGGTCGGATTATCAGCAGCGGAGTCTGCAAATCCGAAGGAAGATGTACCGAAATCAATTCACAGTGTATTCTGGAGACTGATGATCTTCTATCTTGGTACAATTTTTGTAGTAGCTACATTGATTCCTTTTACAGAGCCGTCTCTTTTGACTGCAAGTGAAGATAATGTGGCAGCGTCTCCGTTTACGATTATTTTCAGAAATGCAGGACTGGCAGCTGCGGCATCTCTGATGAATGCAGTTATCCTGACTTCTGTACTGTCTTGTGGTAACTCTTCCATGTATGCGGCTTCCAGAACGATGCAGCATATGGCAGAAAGTGGAGATGCACCGAAGTTTTTTGCAAAAATCAGCAAAAATGGAGTACCTGTGAGATCTGTATTACTGACTGCGATTATTGCAGCAACAGCTTTTGTGGCATCTATGATCGGTGATGGCGTAGCTTATACAGCCGCATATTATCTGTGCGGAATCGCAGGTGTGTATAACTGGCTGACCATTAGTGTGGCTCATTATCGTTTCCGGAAAGGTTGGATCGCCCAGGGACATAGTCTGGACGAACTGCAGTATAAATCTCCATTTTATCCATGGGGATCCTGGTTATGCATCATTGTCTGCATCGTAGTATGTTTTGGCGCAAACTGGCAGGTGTTTACAGATTTTAACTGGTTTGATTTCCTTACCTGTTACGGAATTATCCCAATTTCTATTATTATGTTTTTTGTATATAAGAAAAAGAGAAAAACAAAATGGGTAGCATACGAAGATATGGATCTGTCACAGCCAGAGGACATGGAAGAAGCAAGAAAACACATGTCCGGTATGGAATAAAAAAATTTAATAATATATGATAAAAGAACCTGAGCTATTTTTTCCAGTCAGTGAATGCTGGCAGAAGGAAGAAAATAGCCCAGGTCTTTTTGTTTTCAAAAAAAACGGCACTTTTTTCTAAAAAAGTTTCCTTTAGACAACCACAGGATTGTGAGAAAATGGCATCAGAAGAAGTATGATCCAGGAATGTAAAGGAGGAAATTAACATGAGAAGATTAAAATATATCTTTGTTGCATTGGGATTAAGTCTGACACTTTTAATGGCAGGATGTGGAAATTCAGCTGGAAATAAAGGACAGACATCTGCGTCAGAGGAATCTGTGATAGCGGAGGATGCAAAAACGGACAACAGTCAGTCAGAAGAGGATCCGGCAAATACAGATAGTGACCAGACCGATGCACAGAAAGAAGAGAAGAAAGAGCCATCTCATGATCTGACAGGTTCAGATGCCTCAAATTACATAAAGGATGCTTCTTATGAAGTGCGTTCCACGGCAGAGAAAGGAAGCCTGGAAAAACCTTATGGTCGTTATGAACTGAAAGATGCAGAAGGTGTGTTTTATTATTTTGATGGAGAGAGTACCTGCTATTATGTGCAGAAAGGAACTTATTCTTTTTTCCATGATGCAAGTACAGATGGTACAGACAAAGATATGATTTCCATGCAGTTTGACGCACAGGAGACTCCAACGAATTATATTATTGATCAGGAAGACGGTGAACTGTATATTCGTACTACTTATGCCGGTGCAGAAGCAGAGACAAAAGTAGCAATGAAATCCATCCGTGGTACAGACGGAATTGCAGGTATGGAAAATTTTGAGGGAATTTATACTGCATATGGAATGAATAATTACCGTTATGAATTCCATGCGGATGGAACATTTTATCTGGTCTTAGACGAAACATATACGTTAGGCGATGACAATACGGTAACGTTAGCTGCATTTGATAAAGAATTTACTTATACATACGCAGAAAATGATGGAAATCTGGAATTGTCCGGTGATGGATCGGTGATTGCTTCTCTGATTCCGAATGAATTATAAAAATTATAAACAGAAAGCAAAAAATGTGACAATTTTGTGAAAAATCACAAAAAACAGCACTTTTATCAAAAAAAGTGTCATTGTTCAAACGTTATAGAACAGGTATCATATACCTACCTGATAAAATATCATAATTGGAGGAGGACATTATGAAAAGTAAAAGTATGAAACAGTTCATGCGTAAAGCTGTATCAGCAGTCAGTGCAGTAGCAATGGCAATCATGCTTGCTGCACCGGCAGTTTCCACACAGGCTTTTGCAGAAAACGCACAGGCAAAAAATACTGTAAAAGCAATTACAGAAGATGGAACAATCACAACATATGATGGAGAGACAACCACATATGCAAGTAATGTTACATTTACATCTGTTGCAGCAGACGGAAGTGCAAAAGAACTTTCACTTGAAGATGCCAAGGCAGCCGTAAAAGCAGGAGATACATCTATTAAGCTGTATACCGTTTCCCACAAAGAAGGCTATGGCTCTTCCTGGACGAAAAGCTATACTTATACAGATTACCGTACCGGTGTACAGATCGGTGAAGATGCTGACAAAGCAGCAATCGGTACAGAGGGAGTTGGTGGTACTCTTACAACAGACGATGCGACAAAGACAACTATTTTGGATCAGTTCAATCTTCTCTCTACATCAAAAAACTTTAACCCGATCGTTGTAAATAAAGCAAATGCAGTGATCAACAATCCGGTGATTGTTGCCGGAAACAAAGATGGTAAGAATAATTCAAATGGTAAAGAAGATGTCAATGATTTTGTTGGCTATGGTACCGCAGTAACTATTTATGGTGATTCTATCCAGTCCGGCGGCGGCACAGATGCTGATGGTATGATGGGTGGAACAACCAATACAAATGCGACTTATAAAACAACACTGAACCTGGATAAAGGTGGTTCAATCACAACTTATGGTGTAGCAAGACCGGCCGTAGAAGTAGATAACGGTGGTGATGTTGTCATCAAAGGTGATGGAGATACCTCAACTACAGAGCTTGCAACATATGGTGGAACTCTTTATGATGGATTTAAAAATACAGCAGATACTACAAAAATGGTATCTCCGCCATGGGTACTTGGTGTTGTAGGAAATGCACGTACAACCAATATGCTCGGTAAAGGATCCACAATGGTAGTTCAGGATGCTGATGTGTATGCAGAAGGCTGGGGAGCACTGTCTACAGATGCAGGAAGCAATCCGTATCTGTATGCGATCAACAGTAACATCAGCATGAAAGAAGGCGGCAGCGGATACGGTACCTATGCAATCGGTAATGCACAGGAGTACTTCCTTGGTTCCGTATTTAACGTACCGACCTATCTTACAATTGCAGCAAACGGTGACAATAATAATGTTACATTAGGTGCTACAACTGCAGGAAAGGCAATCAGCATTGATAAAGCAGTATGGAATAACAATGAGATGTCGATCAAAGAAGGATATGATTCCGTAGTTGCTTCCAAAACAGCCCAGACAGTTGTAAATTCTGAGAACTTCGGTATGGACATCTGGGGTCAGGCTACTGTTAATGTAAATGATGCTACCGAGTTCCATACAAAATCAGCTGCATTCCTTGTAAAGAGTGCAAGTGCTACAGTAAATATCGGAAAAGATGCAACTGTTGATGCAGCAACTGATGCAAATGCAGAAGCTGAGAAGAAAATCAACAATACAAAGAACGGTGTTGTATTCCAGATCATCGACAATGAGGATTCAGCAGCAAAAGGAATCTCCTTCCCGGAAGGATATTCAGGTCCTGTATTCAGTGATGCTGAGTATTCTGAGTC
>CAKREL010000044.1 GCA_934317205.1 uncultured Eubacterium sp. | reverse complement strand
AACTCAGACTGAGATGAAAGAAAAGCAGGATAGGAGTAAACATGCGAATTTTACTGGCAGAGGACGAGCGCGAATTATCAGACGCGCTCGTCATGATTTTAAAACATAATAATTATTCGGTAGATGCAGTTTACAATGGTCAGGATGCTTTTGATTACATCATGGCGGATGATTATGATGGCGTGATTTTGGATATCATGATGCCGAAAATGGACGGTATCACAGTCCTCAAAAATGTACGCCGACAGGGCAATAACGTTCCGGTTCTGATCTTGACGGCAAAATCAGAGCTGGATGACTGTGTGGTTGGACTGGATGCCGGCGCAGACGATTATCTAAGCAAGCCCTTTGCGGCAAAAGAATTGCTGGCAAGACTGCGGGCTGTCACAAGACGCAAGACAGCTACCGCCACCACTGTGTTGAAAATGGGAAACATGGAGCTGGATTGTGCCAGCTTTGAACTGCGTTCGGAAACAGGCGGTTCAGGCATCGGATTGTCTGTGGCAAAGGCGGTTGTGACTGCACACAAAGGCAAGATTTCTGCGTTCAGTGAGGATGGACATTCCATGCTGATAAAAGTGGTCTGGTAAAAACAGGAAATAATTGTTAAAATAGAGCTATTCAGAAACACGCAGATAGAAAGAAGAAGTATGAATCCTTTGCAGGAACAAAGTACTTTTTTAAACTATTTGACGAGATGGATCTGAGTAGTTCTATTTTTGCGTTTGAATGAGGAGGAGTACAAAATGATCAACGAAATTATGGAGTATAATAAGAAATTTGTAGAGGATAAAGCATACGAACCGTATCTGACCAGCAAGTATCCGGATAAAAAACTGGCGATTCTGACCTGTATGGATACACGTCTGACGGAATTACTGCCCGCAGCACTTGGTCTGAAAAACGGTGATGCAAAAATTATAAAAAATGCCGGCGGTGTCATCACACATCCATACGGAAGTGTGGTTCGAAGTCTTCTCGTGGCGATCATTGAGCTTGGTGTGGAAGAAGTTATGGTTATCGGACATACCGACTGCGGTGTGCAGGGCATGGACGGAGGAAAACTTTTGGAGGAACTGACACACAGAGGTGTTTCACAGGATCATATCAATATTGTGCGAAACAGTGGCATTGATCTTGAAAAATGGCTGGGGGGATTTGAGTGCGTCGAGCAGTCTGTCAGGGATACGGTGACTGCATTACAGAATCATACACTCATGCCAAAGGATATTACAATTCGTGGATTTATTATGGATTCTGTAACCGGTGAACTCAAGAAAGTGGATGCAGCTGTAGCATAAGCGTGTGGCGTAATAAGAAAAAATTCACTTTTCTAATGAGAAAAGTAGTGCTATACTATTCACAATTACGAATAAGTAGATAAAGGAGTTAAAAAATGCCTGTATTTGATTTTAATAATAAACCAGATGCCAAAGCGCAGGGAATCTGCACCTATACAATGCTGTTTTCCAATGCCTCTGAGGCGACAGCGGAATCTCCGATTTTGCTGCTGGACAACAGCACACGTCAGTGGCAGCACCATTCCTGTGGTGTGTTTACAAATCCGGTAAAGCGGACTTCCTTTGAATTTGAGGAAGAAGGCGGCAAGGTCAGTGCAGATATTCTGCAGATCGATGCCCGTTTCGTAAGTTTACTGCGATGGCTTGGCGAAAACCATATCAATGTGCGTCTTTCCGGCGAGAACCGTCCGGATGGCTATGCGGTATATAAAATCCGTGAGATTGCCTTTGGCGGTGGCACGAAACTGTCCGCAGAGGATGGATTTTTACAGTTTATGATGGAGCGTCTGTTTGCCAGCAACGCACCGACAGAAGTGCATGAGGAGGAAGAGCAGGAAGAGGATGGCGACAGCATGAAGCTGACCAGTCTGCAGAGTATCACAGATTTCATGAATTGTGCAGGCCGTACTTTGCCGGACAATATCCGCCTGTGGGCACGACGGAATCTGGCGGTTGCACGTTCTCATGAGGTTTCTGCTGAGGAGCGTCGTCATGCGCAGAGGGCACTTTCCATTATGATGAATATCAGATGGAAGAGTAATTATTTTGAAGCAATCGATCCGGAAGAAGCACGTCGAATCCTGGACGAAGAATTATATGGCATGGAGCGTGTAAAGCAGCGTATTATCGAGACGATTATTCAGATTAACCGTACGCATACATTGCCAGCCTATGGTCTGCTTCTGATCGGTCCGGCCGGAACCGGAAAATCCCAGATCGCTTATGCGGTCGCACGTATCCTGAAGCTGCCGTGGACCACACTGGACATGAGTTCCATCCATGATCCGGAGCAGCTGACGGGAAGTTCCCGTGTATATGCTAATGCAAAACCGGGTATCATCATGGAAGCTTTTTCAGCAGCAGGAGAGTCCGGACTGGTATTTATCATCAATGAGCTGGATAAGGCATCCAATGGAAAAGGAAACGGCAACCCGGCGGATGTATTGTTGACGTTGCTGGATAACCTTGGATTTACTGACAACTATATGGAATGTATGGTTCCGACGGTTGGGGTATATCCGATTGCAACAGCCAATGACAAAGATCGCATCAGTGCACCGTTGATGTCACGTTTTGCTGTCATTGAGATTCCAGATTATACTCCGGAAGAGAAGAAAACTATCTTCTCCCGTTTTTCTCTGCCAAAAGTATTAAAACGTATGGGCATGAGTGAGCAGGAATGTATCGTGACACCGGAAGGTTTGGATGTTGTTATTAAGAAATATGAGAATACGACAGGTATCCGTGATCTGGAGCAGGCAGCAGAGCATATTGCAGCCAATGCATTGTATCAGATCGAGGTGGATCATGTGCAATCTGTTTCTTTTGATGCAGAAGCGGTAGAAAAACTACTTGCTTGATAGGAGATTACAATGAATTTCCTGGAAAAACTGGTTTTAGGCAAAAATAGAAAGAGGAAATAAAATGAGCAAAAGAGAAACTGAAAGTGCAGATATGAAGACAAAAGTGTGTCTTTGCATCGGCTGGCTCGTGACAGTCGTGCAGATTGTTATGTCCGTATGGATGGTCTGGCTTTTGAAGAAAAATAACATGTTGCCGAACAAACTGCTGATCTTTGCAGCTGTTGTATTGGCAGTTCTTATTGTGCTGTGCAGATTTCTGATGAAAAAAGAAATCCGTCTCGTACGTTTTGTGATCGGTATTGTGATAGCTGCACTGGTGTGCGGTGTACTGGCATTTGCCGGCGGTAAAGTTGGAAAACTAACTGACACACTGGAAAATATTACAGATGCAAAAGAAGAGGTAACCAAAGTTGGTGTATATGTACTTGCTGATGATCCGGCACAGAGTATTCAGGATGCATCTACATATCGTTTTGGAATTCTGGCACAGATCAATCGTGACGATACAGACAATGCAGTTGCACAGATTGAAGAAGAACTGGCAGAGAATATTTCTGTTGTCGAGTATGACACAACCACAAATCTGGCAGATGCACTGATCAGCAAAGATTGCCGTGCAATTGTCATGAGTGAGGATTTTGTCGGAATGATCTCTGAGAGTGAAGGATATGAAAATTTCGAGTCCAGTATCCGTGAAATTGCTTCTTATGAATGGAAGACGGCCGTGAAAAAGACAAGTTCCGACAAAACTCTGACAAATGAGAATGGTGTATTTACCATGTTTATCAGTGGTATTGATACGTATGGAGATGTGTCAACAAAGAGTCGAAGTGATGTAAATATCATTGCCGTTGTAAATGCCAATACACATCAGATATTACTGGTTTCCACACCGCGAGATTACTTTGTACCATTATCTATTTCCGGTGGAATCAAAGATAAGCTGACGCATGCAGGAATTTATGGAATTGACGTTTCAAAAGATACCCTGGGTATGTTGTATGACATTGATATGGATTATTATTTCCGTGTCAATTTCAGTGGATTTGAAGATCTGATCGATGCATTGGGCGGTGTAACAGTTCAGTCAGATTATGATTTCAGTGTTGGCTCTTATCATTATGTAAAAGGAACCAATAATCTGAACGCAGAGCAGGCGCTTGCATTTGCAAGAGAACGTCATTCCTTTGCGGAAGGTGACCGTCAGCGTGGAAAAGATCAGATGGAGGTCATCAAAGGCGTGATCCAGAAACTTCAGACTCCGGCAGTTTTGCAGAATTTTAATGAGCTGATGAAGGGGCTTGAGGGAAGCTTCCAGACAGATATGCCGTATGATGCATTATCCAACCTGGTCAAAGATCAGTTGTCAGACGGTGCGTCCTGGAATGTAAAATCATACAGTGTAGACGGAAGCGGAGCAATGTCTTCTACTTATTCCATGAGCCAGAAATTGTATGTTATGATTCCGGATCAGTCTACTGTAGATCAGGCAAAAGCAATGATCCAACAGGTGGTGAATGGCGAGACGCTTGAGTAAATCCTGAATCTGAGGAATCGGAGTGTCTGAGGTTGTAACAGACAGACTCTGTAATCAATAGGCATGGACAGATTATGCGAAAGCAATAATTCTGTCCATGCCCTTTTGTGTCTTTGGAGCATCTGTGTTATGATAATTCAAGTCGAACGCACGTGAGACTTGGTGCGTGATTCTGGTCAGCGTAAGCTGACATATTCTTCTCAGAATCACTGCACATCCTCGCGGAGCGTTTATCTCAGTCGGAGATTGAACTCCCACTGAGAAAGGTTTGTTATTACTCACCACTTGCAGAAGTGGGAGTCTCAACTCAGACTGAGATGTAATCAGGACACGAAAATGAGGTAGAAAATGATGGATAGAGAGAAAAGAAAACACATCTGTACCGGATTGATAGCGCATGTGGATTCAGGAAAAACCACACTGTCAGAGGCGCTTTTGTTTACTGCGGGTGCAATTCGAAAATTTGGAAAAGTAGATACAAAAGATGCATTTTTGGATACAGATGAGAGAGAGCGGGCCAGAGGAATTACAATTTTTTCCAAACAGGCAGAGCTTAGCTGGAAGGATACCAGTCTGACATTGCTGGATACACCGGGACATGTGGATTTTTCCGCTGAGATGGAGCGTGTGCTTCAGGTACTGGACTATGCAGTCTTGCTGATCAGTGGTGCGGATGGTGTGCAGGGACATACACTGACACTTTGGAATCTGCTTCAGGAGTATGAGATTCCGACGTTTCTTTTTGTAAATAAAATGGATCAGCCGGGAGCGGATAAGGATGCATTGTTGGCAGAATTGAAGGAACGTCTGTCGGATGGATGTATTGATTTTACAGATGCTGCTGTGCTTGCAGATGCAAATGCAAACCAGGAGCAGATAAGTCAGAAACAGAGTGCGTTATCAATTGACCGGCTGTATGAAGAATTGGCAACCTGTCAGGAAGAAGCATTGGAGACATATCTGGAAACCGGCAGCATTCCGGCAGCGCAGATTTGTCAGATGATCACGGAGCGTCAGGTATTTCCGTGCTATTTCGGTTCTGCACTGAAAATGGAAGGCATCGAAGCATTTTTAAACGGTTTTGTATACTGGACAGAACCGGTGGAGTATGGAGCAGATTTTTCTGCAAAGGTATACAAGATTTCCAGAGATGACCAGGGAAATCGACTGACACATTTAAAAGTGACAGGCGGCAGATTGAAGGTAAAAGACCTGATCAGCACGAAAAAAGATGCAGATGGCGATGTGATGGAAAAAGTAAATCAGATCCGTGTGTATTCTGGCGAAAAATACGAGACGAGGTCAGAGATAGCAGCAGGGGAAATATGTGCAGTCACAGGATTGATGGAGACTTATCCGGGGCAGGGATTGGGAGATGCAGCGAAGACATTGCCGCCAATTCTGGAACCGGTGCTGACTTGTCAGGTCTGTCTGCCCGGGGAGTGTGATCCGGCGGTGATGTTGCCAAAACTGAAGCTTCTGGAAGAAGAACAGCCGGAACTTCACATCGTCTGGGATGAACAATTGCAGGAAATCCAGGCACAGATTATGGGAGAAATCCAGACAGAGATTTTGCAAAGTCTCATTTCAGAACGTTTTGGAGTGGATGTGACATTTGGTAATTCCCATATTGTATATAAGGAAACGATTGCAAATGTGGTAGAAGGTGTTGGTCATTTTGAACCGTTGCGTCATTATGCAGAAGTGCATTTGTTATTGGAACCGCTTCAGGCGGGGAGCGGCCTGGTGTTTGCCACCAACTGTAGTGAGGATATGCTGGATAAAAACTGGCAGCGTTTAATCCTGACACATCTGCAGGAGCGCGAGCACCGTGGTGTGTTGACAGGAGCTGCTATTACTGATATGAAACTGACGCTCATTGCCGGCAGAGCGCATCAGAAGCATACAGAAGGCGGTGATTTCCGTCAGGCGACCTACCGTGCGATTCGTCAGGGGTTGATGGAGGCAGAGTCGATACTTTTGGAACCTTATTATCAATTCCGCCTGGAACTTCCTGAGGCGATGATCGGAAAAGCTATGACGGATATTGAAAAAATGAACGGAACCTTTGAAATTACACAAAATGAGATTGGATTGTCGGTGCTTACCGGCCGTGCTCCGGTCAGTGAAATGCAGGATTATCCGAAAAAGGTAGCTGCTTATACAAAAGGTTTTGGACGATTATTTCTGACTTTGGACGGATATGCACCGTGTCATAATGCAGAAGAAGTGATTGAAGCAATCGGTTACGACCCGGAACGTGATCTGAGCAATCCGACTGGCTCTGTCTTTTGTGCTCATGGGGCTGGTTTTACGGTGCCATGGAATGAGGTAAAAGAGCACATGCATCTGGAAGGCAGACAGCTGGAAACGGATCAGGCAGAAGCACTGCCGGAGCGGGCCACTCGCAGTGTACTTGATGAATGGATTGGTGTAGATGAAGTAGATGCAATTCTGGAAAAGACATTTTATGCGAATAGCGGAGCCAGAACCCGCAGAAATGGCGTAGTGCGCAGACGCAGGGTGGAGAGCACTACACCTTCCATGACCAGAAACTTTTCTCCACAGCCAAAAAAGCAGGAGTATCTGCTGGTGGATGGTTACAATATCATATTTGCCTGGGATGAGTTAAAAGATCTTGCCAGAGAAAATATGGATGCTGCCAGAGGCGTTTTATTAGATCTGCTCTGTAATTATCAGGGAATGAAGCAGATGGAAGTAATTGCAGTATTTGATGCTTATCGCGTTGCAGGGCATCAGACAGAGTGTACGGACTATCACAATATCCATGTGGTATTTACAAAAGAGGCAGAAACGGCTGATCAGTATATTGAAAAATTTGCACATGCGAATGCTTCCAAATATCAGGTGACAGTGGCCACCTCTGATGGGCTGGAACAGATTATCATACGTGGCGAAGGGTGCCGCCTGTTGTCTGCAAGAGATTTACATGCAGAGATGGAACTGGCGGGAAAGCAGCTCAGCGAAACCTATCTGAAACAGGATACAACTAAGAACCGTCTACTTGGAGAACTTCTCGATAAAATGAACGCAAAATAAGCATTCCCCCGCTTCAAGTGCGTAGAGCACTAAGCGGTGGGTAAGGGGATGCTTATGTCCGCTTTACCGCAGAATAAGAATTCCAAATCGTCCCACTTGAAATTTTTTGAGAACGTGGTATAATTAGCACTCAACAAGAGAGTTTGCTAACAAAGGAGGCGATTGCATGTTAGTTTTGCCAGTATATGATTTACTGCTCCTTCCGGGTGTTACATTTTATTTTAAAAAAGACATTCTGGAGCGACTGCAGGTTGAAAAAGTGGAAAAAGGAGAAGAGATTTTATTTCTGATCCAGAAAGAGGAAAAACGCCGGGAAGACCTGACGGTAGAAGATTTTCAGGATAAAGGTCTGGTTGGAACGGTTGAGAATATAGATGATGACGGAAATTTAAGTATTTGCGTCCATGATCGTGTGGATATTTCTGATATCGAACTGGAAAATGGTGAATTTATAGCGGATGCAGCCATTTGTACAGAGATAGAGGATCTTCCGGAAGAAGATGCAAAGCAGATGTACAAAGAGACAAAGGATAGTCTGATACAGTTTGTAAGTAATTTTCAGTGGGGAGTCTGGGCACGCGCATTTATCCAGCATTGGAATACAATGACCGAGATCATATGTGCAATTTCCGGTTATCTGAACATCACGCCGGAAGAAAAATATGAGATAATTGCTACTGATTCAAAAAAAGACAGAGCAGAGCTTATACAAAAAGCAATCTATGAATTTATCGAGATGGCACATGTCAGCGATGAGGCGGAAAGCGCTCAGAAAGAGACACATGAGCGGGTATATCGTGAGTCGGCTTTGAAAAAACAGATTGAATTTCTGCAGCAGCAGTTAGATGAAATGCATCCGGAAAATATATCGGATGTACGTAAGTTTGAAAAAAAGATTCAGGAATCCGGAATGAACGAAGAAGCATTGCGGGAAGCAAAAAAAGTGCTTAACCGTATGAAACAGGAAGGTAAGGATAGCCACGAATATGGTATGCTTTACGATTACCTGGATTTTGTGACTTCACTGAACTGGAAGAAGGCTGCACCGGTGGAGATTGATTTAAATCAAGCGGAACAGGTGTTAGATGAACAGCATTATGGCCTGAAAAAAGTGAAAGAACGTATCGTGGAACAGATAGCGGTGATGGCATTAAATAAGAAACAGTCCGGTTCTATCCTGCTTTTTGTGGGAGCACCAGGAACTGGTAAGACCAGTATTTGCCAGAGTATCGCAAAAGCACTGAACCGGAAATATGTAAGAATCAGTCTTGGCGGTGTTCGGGATGAAGCAGAAATCCGCGGACACAGAAGAACGTATATCGGAGCAATGCCGGGACGTATTATGGAAGGGATGAAACGTAGTGGAAGCTCCAATCCGGTAATGGTACTGGATGAGGTTGATAAACTTTCGCATGATTACAATGGTGACCCGGCCAGCGCATTGCTGGAAGTACTGGATCCGGAGCAAAATTTCAGTTTTACAGATCACTATATGAACGTACCATATGACTTGTCAGATGTTTTGTTTATCTGTACGGCAAATTCCATTGATACGATTCCGGAGCCGTTATTGAACCGTATGGAAGTAATACAATTTCCGGGTTATACAGCTGTGGAGAAATTTGAAATTGCCAGAAACTATCTGCTTCCAAATGCGATGAAGACGATGGGACTGAAAAAGCAGAACCTGAAAGTAACCGATGATGCCATGCGTGAGATCATAAGTGAGTATACGATGGAATCCGGAGTTCGTGGTCTGAAGAAAAAACTGGAAACGCTGTGTCGTCAGGCAGCCGTAAAACTGGTGAAAGGTGAGCAGAAAAGTATTACCGTAGGTGTGAAACGACTGAAAGAATTTCTGGGGCGCAGGCAGATTTATCACGATGTGCGGATGAAGGAACCGCAAGCAGGTGTGGTAACAGGTCTGGCCTGGACCAGTGCGGGCGGAGAGATTCTTTTCATCGAGACATCGCGGATAAGAGGTGACGGAAAAGTTACAATTACCGGTCAGCTTGGTGATGTCATGAAAGAATCTGTACAGATTGCAATGACACTTGTAAAGTCCATGTTCCCGAATGAGGCAGAAAAACTCGAAGAGTCAGAGATACATATTCATGTGCCGGCAGGAGCTGTACCAAAAGATGGACCATCTGCCGGAATCACGATCGTGACAGCGCTGACTTCGATGTTGCTGAATAAAGAAGTTTCCCCGGAAATTGCCATGACAGGAGAAGTGTCTCTGCGTGGTGGGGTTATGCCAATCGGTGGTTTGCCGGAGAAATTAATGGCAGCCCAGCGTGCAGGAATTAAAACGGTATTTATTCCATATGATAATCGTGAGGATCTGGAAGATGTGGCAGAAGAAGTTAAAGCGGAGCTGACTATTATTCCGGTAAAACGAGTGGAAGAAGTACTTCAAAAAACAGGTTTGACTGCAGAATAAGTATTTTCACGCTTTTTGAGAGTAGAGTATTAAGCTATGGATAAGGAGGATGTTTATGTCAGTGGGAGCTGAAAACTCCCACTGACAGCTTCTTATATCACGGCATTTTTGTCTGCTTCTTTTTGTTCTATTTTTTCGTTATAAGTGGCATGCATACTTTGAACAAGTTCTAAAAGCAGATCCTGCTGTCTGTCAGTAAGAAGAACGAAATAATCAAGAAAAATCTTCTGCTTTTCTGTTACTGGATAGAGATTTGTATTTTCCTCTACGAAGAACTGCGATAATGTCATATCCAGAGAATCACAGATATATTCCAACGTTGCAATCGATGGAACGGTGTTGCGTTTCCTCATATTGGATATGGTAGAAGTCGACAGACCAGATAATTTGGAAAGCTGGTAATCATTTAAATCTTGTTTTTTCATGATTTCGTCAATTCGTTTAAGTACATCCATGATAAACCCCCTAAAATTGTGTCCGTATGGTTGTGTCTTCGTTTTATCGCTGGAAAACATTCAACTATATGAATATTTTACTGACTTTTTATTTGACAAAATAGTGTACATACGTGTTGAAAACATGTTCAGTTGTAGAGCGTGGAAAACCAGTTTATATTTTTTTTATTTGACAAAATATTAGCAAACATGTAACATGAGTGCTAGAATTATGCATAAATTATGAGAAAAATATATCAATCGTTCGGCAATTGACGAAAGAAGCACAAAATGACAAACGGTATTGGCAGAACGATTCCGGCAGAGAAGGAGGACACAACAATGTATAATGAAAAAATGTTAGATTCATTTTCAAAAGAATATGCAGCACGCTGTCAGGTGACAGATAAGATCACTGCTGAATTGTTTGATGCAAACGGTGTACTGCGTGGATTACGTGATAAAAATGGAAACGGTGTAGTTGCCGGATTAACGAATATATCTAAAATTGAAGCATTTAAGATGGAAAACGGTCAGAAAATCCCATGTGATGGAAATTTGTGGTACAGAGGGTACAATGTCATTGACCTGGTAAAAGGCTTTGAGGGAAAACGCTGCGGATTTGAAGAAGTTGCTTATCTGCTCTTGTTTGGTGAGCTGCCGACACCAGAACAGTTACATACATTTTGTGAAGCACTGGCGACAGCGAGACATCTGCCAACAAATTTCACGCGAGATGTCATTATGAAAGCACCGAGTTCAGATTTGATGAATTCACTGACCAGAAGTGTGCTTACGTTGGCTTCTTATGATGAAAATATCCGTGATGCATCTCTTCAGAATGTTTTGATGCAGTGTATGAAATTGATCAGTGAGATGCCGATGCTTGCTGTTTACGGTTATCATGCTTATAACCATTACGTATGTGATGAGAGTCTTTATATTCATCGTCCGCAGCCGGAGTTATCCACAGCGGAAAATATTTTGCTGATGCTCAGACCGGACAAAAAATATACAGAACTGGAAGCCCAGGTACTGGATGCTGCACTGGTTCTGCATATGGAGCACGGCGGTGGAAATAACTCGACATTTACGACCCGTGTTGTAACTTCAGCAGGTTCTGACACCTACTCTGTCATTGCAGCAGCACTTTCTTCTTTAAAGGGCCCAAAACATGGCGGTGCGAATATCAAAGTTGTTGAGATGATGGAAGATTTGCGAAAGGAAGTCTCTGACTGGGAAGATGAAGAAGAAGTAAAAGTATATCTTGGAAAACTGCTGGATAAGCAGGCTTTTGACCATAAAGGATTGATTTATGGAATGGGTCATGCCGTATATTCTCTCTCTGATCCGAGAGCCCGGGTATTCAAACACTTTGTAGAGGCGCTGGCTATTGAGAAAGGCCGTGAAAAAGATTTTGCACTGTATTCTATGATCGAGCGGCTGGCTCCGGAAGTGATTGCAGACAAACGAAAAATTTACAAAGGCGTTAGTGCAAACGTGGACTTCTACAGTGGATTTGTATATAGCATGCTTGATATTCCGTTGGAGTTATACACACCGATTTTTGCCATGGCCAGAATTGTCGGCTGGAGTGCACACCGCATTGAGGAACTTGTCAATGCAGACAAGATCATCCGTCCGGCTTACAAGAGCATTATGCAGGAACGGGATTACGTTGTTATGGATGAAAGAAAATAGGAGTAGCATATGTTTCACGAGATAGATGAAAAAACTTGGGATCGAAAAGAGATATTTGATGCATTCTATGGTTATACATACGCAATGACTGTGCAGCTTGATATGACAGAACTGCATGCACAGATCAAGGAATACGGATACAAATTTTACCCGACGATCTGCTGGCTGATCACAAAGACAGTAAATTCAGATGTGGACTACCGTTATGGAAAAGTAAATGGTATAATAGGGTATTATGATCAGATGAACACCAGCTATACGCTGAGAAGAAGTGCAAAACCGCATCTGTTCACTCACATGGTTACCGAGTATGACGAAGATTTTGAGAAATATTATCGACAGTTCCTTGCAGATAAAAAGAAGTCAGAGGAAACGGACCGGTTGTATTATTATGAAGATGCCAGACCAGACAGTGTAGATGTATCTGTCACACCAGATACATCCTTTACGGCAATTTCTTATTCAATACCAGAGACATTTTATCAGCGTGATGGAGAAAATATGCGTTATACACCGTTTACGACTGTTGGGCGTTTTTATGAGCAGGATGGCCGTTGGATGCTTCCTGTGACAGGAAGTTTCCATCATGCAGTCAATGACGGATACCATGCGGAGAAATTTTTCCGGTTATTGCAGGAGAATATTACAAAAGGAGTAACGCATGATAGATAAAAATCTCTTTCTGGAGACATTACACGAAGTGGCGGAGATTGCAGCCACTTCCGGAGAAAAAATAAAACCTGAAGAAGTACACAAATATTTTGAGGGAATGGAACTTTCTGATGAACAGGAAAAAATGGTTTTCGATTATCTGAATCTGCCGCCAGAGGCGCGACAGACGCCGCAGACAGAAGATGATAAGCCGTCAGAGCCCAGGGAGCCTCAGATAGAAACTACGGAGGTTTATTCTACTACGGATTCTCCATCCGGTATTCAGATTCGTCCGGATCATATCGCAGAGGATGAAAAAGAAGATGAGGATGATATTCCACAGGCAAAGGATGTGGAAACATTATCTGATTCTGTATATTACAAAATGTATCTGGACGAAGTCAGAGGACGTGGAGAAGTTGAAGAAGAGAAAATGCAGGAATTGTATACAGCTATCCTGCAGGGAAATCAGACTGTGGTGAATGATATCGTGGATGGTTGGCTGATGCGTGTTATTCATATGGCAGGCATGTATGAGGATGTGCCGGTCAATATGGAAGATCTGATTCAGGAAGGAAATATGGCACTCTGGATGGCTCTTGCTGCATTGCCGGTACTTGGCAGTGCATCTGAGGTAGATGCTTATCTGGAAAAGCAGGTGATTGCCGGTTTTGAAACTTATATCCGTGAGATTACCGGAGATACCGATCAGGTACAGGCAGTACTTGGAAAGGCTGCGTTATTGCATGAAGCACGGAAGTATTTGGCAAAAGAAAATTCCGAGGATCCATCCATCCGACAGCTGAGTGAATATACCCATATTTCACCAGAAGAAATACAGGACATTTTGGCGCTCCAGAAGGAAAAAACGGAGTAGGTCGTGTAGAAAAAAGACTCAATATTGAATCACGCGGGCTGAGACGCCCACTTTGATTTAATATTGAGTCTTTTTTCATGTGCGTTACGATAACGAAAATCACCCTATTGCCTTGATTTAATAATTTACAACTGATATCCAGATATCTTAAATAAGCATTATGGTTCCTGCGGAAGCAGATAATTCGTGAAGAGCGGAATGACTGGATTTAAATTATCTTTTTTCCATACAGCTACAAGGTGCAGCGGATCTGTCTTGTAAAACGGCAGTGACAACACTGCAGTATTGGAATTAGAGATGCAGTTCTCATCCAGCACGGAAAATCCAAGCCCGGCCTCTACCTTCAGCATAATATTCTGGATAGAGGTTGCGTAGATGGTATGGGCCGGTGTAAATCCGTGCCGTTCACAAAATTGTACAAGATTGTTATAAGCACCACGGGAAATGGACGGATCAATAGCGATCATCGTCTCGGTACTTAAGGAATCAAAGTGCAAGTTATTCTGCAGTGCCAGCGGATGTGACTTTGAAATCACACATTTAGGTGAAGATTCAAAGAATACCTGATAAATGACGTCTTCTGTCGGATAATCAATCATATCAAAATCCAGTGTCAGAGCGATATCAATGCGTCCTTTCAGCACAGATTCCCGTAAATCGTGAAAATTACCGCTGATGATATCAATGCGGATATTTGGATGGTTTTTACGCAACAGATGCAGGGCATGGGGAAGGAAATTTTCGGAACGCTGGGTTTCGATGACGCCAAGTACGATGGAACCATTTTCACCAAGTTCCGCATTATGTGCTTTTTGAATAGCGGCTTCTCCCAGTTTCATCAGCTTAGAGAATTCTTCGTATAAAACGGCACCGCTGGAAGTAAGCCGTACATATTTTTTGGTGCGCACAAACAGCTTCATTCCAAGTTCTTCCTCCATATTGGAGATGTTACGGCTCAGAGAAGACTGCGCTACGAACAAATGATTGGCAGCTTCTGTAAAATTTAGATATTCCGCTACATTTAAAAAACATTGAATCTGAAAGATGGTCATTGTGTTCCTCCGCGAAGCATTTCGATTTCTTCTTTGTAAGGTGGCAGGGGTTTCTTTGGATTATCAGGATTCGGCAGGTATGGTGTTTCCAGAATTTTTGGGACATCTGCGAAATCCGGATGGTGTACAATGCGATAAAGTGCATCGAAGCCAATCTCACCCTGGCCGATATTTGCATGGCGGTCCTTGTGGGCACCGCACGGATTTTTACTGTCATTGATATGAAATACAGCAATCTGGTCTTTCCCGATCAAGCGGTCAAATTCTTCAATGACCGCATCGAAATTATGGACAATGTCATAACCGGCATCGTGGGTGTGGCAGGTATCAAAGCAGATTCTTAATCGTTTAGGATAACGGACACCGTCATAAATCGCAGCCAGTTCCTCAAAACTGCGACCGATTTCAGAACCTTTTCCAGCCATTGTCTCCAGTGCGATACAGCAGTCAGCAGATGCTTCCAGAACTTCATTTAGTCCCTTTATGATCTGATCTGTTCCAGTTTTAACACCTGCACCGACATGGGATCCCGGATGCAGGATCAGAATGTTGCTTTTCATAGCGGCGGTTCGTTTTACTTCTAATGTAAGAAATTCTACAGCCAGTTCAAAAATTTCCGGTTTTACAGTATTTGCCAGATTGATGATGTATGGTGCATGTACGACAAAATCATCTATGCCATATTGTTGCATGGCTTCCCATCCGGCTTCAAGATTTAGTTTGTCCACTGGTTTGCGGCGCGTATTTTGCGGCGCACCAGTATAAAGCATGAAAGTGTTGGCTCCATAGCCCGCAGCCTCTCTTACAGAATTTAAAAACATGTCTTTTCCAGACATGCTCACATGAGAACCTATTTTTAACATAAGTATTATCCTTTTTTCGTTTTTGGTGATCGAGATTTGGAATGCGTTAATATCCAATCATATGTATCAAGTATAGTACATAAATGGATATTTGGCTAGCAGTTTCCCGGGAATCTTTCGCCAAATATTACAAGTTTGTTATTGGCAAATGGGCAGAAATTGGTTACAATAAAAAATACATCTGTACGATGAAAATACTGTAGTTTTTGCATGAACGCAGAATCAGCAGGTTCAATTTAGGAGAGGACAGGAAAATGTCAAAGTTTGAGGTAGAGTTAAAAAAAGTGGTGGATGATTCTTATGAAATTCAAATCGGATATGGTCTGGCAGATCAGGTGGTAGAAGATCTGAAAAACGGACTTGTGGGAAGCATTCATAAATTTGCGATTATAACAGACAGCAACGTGGAACCTTTGTATGCACGGCAGTTGGAGCAGAAACTGTTGGATGCAGGATATCAGACTGGTGTTTTTGAATTTCCGGCAGGAGAAAAGAGCAAAACACGACAGACAAAAGCGATGATCGAAGATGCTATGCTGGAGAGAGGATATCGCCGTGATTGTTGTATTATTGCCGTTGGTGGCGGTGTTGTGACAGATCTGGCTGGATTTATTGCAGGTACTTATGGCAGAGGCGTACCATTTATCAATTATGCGACAAGTCTGCTGGCCGCTGCGGATGCATCTGTGGGTGGCAAGACAGCAGTGGATACGCCACTTGCGACTAATTTGATCGGACTGATCAACCAACCGCAGAAGGTATATCTGGATCTCGCATCCTGGAAGACGTTGCCGGAGCGTGAGATATACAGTGGTCTTGCAGAAACAATCAAGCATGCGTGTCTGGCAGATGCAGATTTTTTTGATTATCTGGAGACTCATATGGATGAAATTCTGGCATTAGATCCGGCAGCCTGCGAGCATATTGCGGAGAAGAACTGCAGCATCAAATATCATGTAGTCATGAAAGATGAGCGTGAGACAGGTTTGCGTGAAGTACTGAATCTGGGACACACAGTTGGTCGTGCTGTGGAGACGGTCAGCGAATACCGCCTGTTACATGGTGAAGCTGTGTCCATCGGTCTGGTGGCAGAAGTGAAGCTGTCACAGCAGCTTGGTTATATGACGACAGAGCAGGCAGAGCGTGTTATTTCACTTTTGAAACGCGCGAAACTTCCGACAGAAATTCCACATTATATTGATCGGGAAAAACTGGTGAAGAAGCTGTACACTGACAAAAAAGTGCGTGACGGTAAGTTGCGTTTTGTATTGCAGGACGGAATTGGTGGAATTGTATGTTTTGGAGAAAATGTATATGCAACACCTGTTTCAGAGGAGGCTGCCCGCGAAATTATTATGCAGTTATAGTGCAGGGTGGATGTAACATGAGGTATGAACGAATAAGAGAAGAAGGCACTGCTGTTTTTTATGAAGTATTTGACAATGGACATAAAGCAGCGGAGTTTTCTTATGCATTGGAGCCGTGCGGAACGGGGGCTTATAGAACTGAGTTTTGGATCCGGCGGATTCGTATGGAGCAGAATTATCTGGATTATACATATCTGGATGCAGTGCTGCAATTTTTGCAGTATAAATGCTGGTGCAACGGCAGTACATCCATGTATGTACAGATCAATTCTGTGAATCTGATGGACATGGAACGCTATCAGCGTTATGGTTTTTATGTGATGGCGGAGCAGGTTTCAGAAAGTGCCATGGGCGCAACTGTCTGTAATTATGTGCTCAAATATCCATTGCCCAGAGAATGGGAAGAAATAATGAATACAAAGGAGAGAGCTTTTTACTATGAAAGAAAGAGATAAATTTGGATCCAGACTGGGATTCATACTTGTTTCGGCCGGGTGTGCGGTCGGACTTGGAAATGTGTGGAAATTTCCTTATATATGCGGGCAGAACGGAGGAGCAGCATTTATTCTGATCTATCTGATATTTTTGACAATTCTTGGATTGCCAATTCTGATCAGTGAGTTTGCGGTTGGCCGTGGCAGTCGTCTGGGTGCCTCTAAGGCTTATGAAAAGCTGGAGCCGGAAGGAACGAAATGGCATCATTTCAAATGGTTTTCTATTTTTGGAAACTATCTGCTGATGATGTTTTATACTATGGTTGGCGGCTGGATGCTGTTTTACATTTACCGCAGTGCCAGCGGAAAACTGGCAACAATGTCTGCAGATGAAGTTGGCGGTGCTTTTTCTGATATGCTGGCTTCACCGGGCACCATGGTTGGGTGGATGATCCTGGCAGTTCTGATTTCTTTTGGCATCTGTGCACTGGGCTTACAGGGCGGTATGGAAAAAATCATGAAAGTCATGATGAGTATTCTGATCGTGCTGATCGTTGTCCTGGCAATTCATTCCCTTGTATTGCCAAATGCCATGGAAGGTGTGAAATTCTATCTCGTTCCGAACCTGGATGCGATTAAGAGCCGCGGACTGGGAGCAGTAGTATTTGATGCGATGACACATGCATTCTTTACGTTGAGCGTTGGTATCGGAGCCATGGAAATTTTCGGAAGTTATCAGAAACGGGAGCATTCCCTTCCGGGTGAAGCCAAAAATATCGTTATTCTGGATACTTTTGTAGCATTAATGGCAGGATTTATCATTATTCCGGCATGTTTTGCATATGGTGTACAACCGGATGCAGGTCCATCCCTGCTGTTTATCACCTTACCAAACGTATTTAACAATATGGCAGGCGGAAGAATATGGGGAACCTGTTTCTTCGTATTTATGTCCTTTGCAGCCCTCTCTACCATCATTGCAGTATTTGAAAATATCATATCTTTTTATATGGATATGGGAGGCTGGAACAGAAAAAAAGCAGTATTGTTCAATATTGTGCTGATCATTGCACTGTCTTTGCCGGCAGTACTTGGATTTAACCTGTTATCCGGATTTGAGCCAATGGGCGCAGGAAGCACTGTGATGGATCTGGAGGATTTCCTTGTATCCTATAACCTGCTTCCACTTGGAAGTATGATTTTTGTTCTGTTCTGTGTAAAGAAAAACGGATGGGGCTGGGATAATTTCCGTAAGGAGGCAAATGCAGGAAAAGGTCTGAAGATTTCCAATAAACTTCAGTTTTATATGACTTATATCCTTCCGGCGATCATTGTTGTGGTATACCTGAAGGGATATTATGACACCTTTGCAAAGATGGGACCGAAGGTTTTAGCAGGCTGGCTGGCTTTTGCTGCTGCACTGCTGATCATAATCTTTACCCTGTCTTCTTTGAAGAAAAAAGAGAAATAGTGAAGTTTTGGAGCCATGTCATTGTTGCATGGCTCTGCCTTATTATAAGAAAAAGATGACTACTGTTCGTAAAAAACAGGCAGCTGAAAAATTAGAAAGAGGGAACTGGAATGAGAGTATTAGAAAATTTAGAGCCGAAGGAGGTATTTTCCTATTTTGAAGATATTTGCAATATTCCGCATGGCTCAGGAAATACACAGCAGATCAGTGATTACTGTGTGAATTTTGCAAAAAAACATGGTTTGAAATGTCGCCAGGAAGCATGTGGAAACGTAATTATCTGGAAAGATGCCACACCGGGTTATGAGCAGGTACCGACGGTCATTCTGCAGGGACACATGGATATGGTAGCGGTCAAAGATGCCGACTGTACACTGGATCTGGAAAAAGATGGTCTGCTTCTGGAAATCGATGGTGACTGGGTGCAGGCAAAAGGAACATCCCTTGGTGCGGATGATGGAATCGCAGTGGCATATACACTGGCTATTCTGGCAGCAGATGACATTCCGCATCCGGCTCTGGAAGCTGTTTTCACAGTTGGAGAGGAAGTTGGACTGACAGGCGCAACAGAATTGGATGCTTCGGATCTGAAAGGAAAAATACTGATGAATATAGATTCTGAGGATGATGGCATCTTTTTGATTGGCTGTGCCGGCGCTGCTACTGTGACATGCTGCCTGCCATTGCATAAAGAAAGTGTGGCTGGGCAGTTATATGAGTGGCACATGGATGGCTTGCTCGGTGGACATTCCGGTATGGAAATTGCCAAAGAACGTGCCAATGCAAATAAGGTGTTTGGACGTTTTTTAGCCTATTCTATGGGAAAAACAGGCTTGTCCATTGTTTCTGCAAATGGTGGCGAGAAAGAAAATGCCATTGCAAAACAGTGTGATGCGGTTCTGATAGTTCCGGAAGAAAATATTGCAGCATTTGAAGAAGCAGTTTCTGCATTTGAAACAATTCTGAAAAAGGAACATCATTTTACCGATCCTGATCTGCACATTTATGTGGAGAAAAAAGCGTGCGGAGAATATAAAGCTTTGGATAAAGAAACAGCTCAGAAGTTCATGGCTCTTCTGATTCATTTGCCAAATGGCGTACAAAAGCGGATTCCTGAGTTCCCAGACAGCGTACAGACTTCATTGAATATGGGAACTTTGGAGCAGACTGAGGATGAGATTTCCATGACCTTTTCCGTGCGGAGCA
>CAKREL010000043.1 GCA_934317205.1 uncultured Eubacterium sp. | reverse complement strand
TAACAAATCCCCCTTCTCATTATCATTTTTCTTCTGCTGTTGTATTTACTATAACACCCTGTCGTTTATATTTCACTAAACTGCTGGTTTACAAAGGAAAGTATTATTATACTATTCAGGAAAAATTTGTCGAAAAGTATTAATTTATTCAAAATAACGTAACAGCTCCATAAATGAACAATATCCCCGTCAATGACGAGGATATCTTCTATACTGGTATGCAATAATCTGCTCAAAATAATAAAATTGTCGATGCTTGGCAAGGATCTTCCAGACAGCCATTTATACACCGCCTGAGGATTTTCAAATCCCATAGCTCCTTGAATATCTTTGACCGTATAGCCATTCTGCTTCAGCAAACTCTTGATTCGATTGCCTGTTTCTTTTTGTTGAATTGATACATACATTGGTTGCATTTTTTGTACCTCCGCAATCTTCTCCATCCCAAAACACGTTGTCTTATTACTTTAGCACTTTTCTTTCAAAAAAGCCAGATTTTTTATTAAAAATGTCCCTTTATTCCTTTACAAACACTATCAATACTGTCAGCAAATAATGTTTCTTCTGCAATTCCAAATATTCTTAATTCTTTTAATATTTCCTTTTTTATTTCTCTCGGAATAATAAGTCTTCCTGAAACACAAGATGAATCTTTATGTATTACTTTTATTCCTTTACAAAAATATTTTTTTCCCTGCACAGAAGTTACCTTATTAGGAAATAATATATATCTTCCACCTTGTACTTGCTGACGCATACTTCTTACTGGTGCATATATAAATATCGGTTCCTTTATGCAATCCTCAACCCACTCTGCTCCATACTGATTGTCATGATTCTTAAATAACCTTTTTTGCTCTAAAAAATATGATTGTTCAATAATATTATCATAAAAAAAATCCAGTTCACACATCGATGCTTTAGTAAATTTATAACTTTCTGCAATTCCATTATAAATTGGATATGAAGCAATATCTAATTCATTATTTTTGAAACATATAACTTCACCATCCGAAACATTTTCTGATTCTTTCTCTACATCACAACATGCAAAATATAACGCAACCAATGCATTTTCTGTTATATCAAGTAACCTTGTCGGGACACCATGATGCTGTAACAATGCCAATAACTCTATTGGCATTAAATTCTTCGAAAAAACATCAGGAAGCTTATTTTGAGCCAGTTCAATCATATCACGTTCTTTCTCAATCCATTCCCGTTTACGCCCAAGAGATGGTATTAAATCATATTTTTTATTGGACTGTCCACGAAACAACATTACTTCTTTTTTGTCCCCACCGTTGTCTATTAATTCTTTCTGTTTTTCACAAACCACCTTCACATACTCTGACAGTGAGTTTATTTGTATTTCTATCAAATTATCGCCTCCGCAAATAACATCGTGTTTTACAGAATCCATTCCCCTGTTTTTAGATCAATAAAATTCTCCAATTTAATCTTTCCTTCAAAATCTGCACCGTACTCCCCCGCACAGGTTTGTTCATCAAATTTAAAGCTAATATTATAATATTTTCCAGTCTTCGTTTTTCGAATCAAATTATTATCTATCATAAAACAAATCACACGTTTATGATTTTCTACATCATCTCCATTTAGATAAAAACACACAACTCCTGTACTCACTTGCTGTACATCCATATCCGTACACTTACATTCATAACATACCTTTTCTTTTATCGCTTTCTCGCAAATATCCATTGCATTTCTCTGATTTTGAAAGAAAAACATCCATTTACCACACTTTTCCGAGTTTAGTTTGCCTTCTTCGCCAGAGAAATACCAACACCATCCATTCATTTTAAGCATCTGCTCTACTCCTTCCCACTCCGTATGATTTATATCCTATCGTTCCATAAAAAACAGAGCCCTTCACCTCAGTTTGTTATATTAGTTTAGTTCTATTGTACATTATCAGGTAAGATTTGCCAATGATCTCATAACCAAATCAATATCTTGATTTTCTAACTCCTGAATAATATGCAAATATGTTTTCTGCGTTGTCGTCATACTAGCATGTCCAAGCCGCCTTGCCACACTTCCAATTGATACCCCTGCGAAAAGTAAAATGGACGCATGTGTATGTCTCAAGCCATGGACAGAAATCGTAGATATCTTTAATTTTTTACAATATCTTTCCAAAATACCATTTACCGTTGAATTGTATACTGGCTGATAATTTCCATCTTCTTGCTTTTTTACAAAAATAGGTTCTTCAGACGGTAAATTCTTTGTCAGTTCTGCAAATTGCATAACTGTCTGCCAGTCAATCTGAATTTTCCGCACAGATGACTTATTCTTTGTTAGTGCAAACCCACCATTTCCTTTATAATTCCACGTTTTACTAATGGATAATGTCTGATGTGCAAAATCAAAATCTTTTGGTGTAAGTGCCAACGCCTCAGAAAAACGCATTCCTGTTTTTGCCACCAACAGAATAAAATATTCCCAATTTACTTCATTTCCCAAGTGAAGACTGGTAAGGAGTTCATGTAATTCAAACTGATTCAAATATTTAATTTTCTTATTTGCAGGTGTCTTACCTTTGATAATCACCTTTCTGGTCGGATCCCTATCAATCAACCCTTCATCTACAGCATCCAGAATTGCACCTTTCAGTTGATGATGAAAATCCATTGTTGTCTGCCTCTCATGATATAAAGCATAATCATTCAGCATCTGTTGATAATTAATCCGCGTCATTTCACACAATTTTAAATTTGGAATCAGTTTTTCCAGCCATGTCTGCGACATCTTATATTTTGCAAGCGTTACATCACGAATTGCACCTTCTTTATAAATATGAACCCATTGTGCATAGTAATCTTTAAATAAATCAGTAGCCTTTATTTCCTCAAGCATAAGAAACCTCCTAGTTTTCAGCCTCGGTGAAGGGCTACTGATATTATATTAGTTCTCGCCCTCAGACGGGTCAGGAATGTCCTTTCCTCCCTCTAAAAGAAATTCCGTCAACAAAGAATTCACTCTGTTATTTACCCGGAACAAGGGAACCTTCTTACCTTCCTTCTTCGTATAGTATTCCACCGCCTTTTCTTTCACTACGGTTGCTTTCAAAGCATCAAATCGACCATATTCATTCAGATTATCTTTTGTCACATTGCTATCCAACATCTGATATACTAAACCTTCTTCTATTCCAAAATATCTATGCAATTTGTGAACCTGTTCATTTTTCACATTATTTCGATATTGATAAATATAATCCTGGAATGTTACACCTTCTTGTAACTTCACATCCCCCGTTTGCACGTCATGCAAAAATAAATTCGCGTACTTCTGTTCTTCTTGTGAAAGAAATGCAAAAGATTTATGTAATTCCTCCAAAGTAGCATCTAAAGTTTCCTGTGAAATATCAGGCTGTTCCAATTGCTTCTTCCATTTTTCAAACCGTGAATTCATATAATTATAATCAATGACACCAGTATTCTGTTCTGTCAGATACGGATCAATAGAAAATGGTACTTCTCCACTTCCACTATTTTCAGAACCCGGACCACGCAACTCCTTATAACGCAATAGTAATATATGATACTGATTTTCAGTTGCCAAAACCTCTATGGTTTCTTTGTTTTCAACATCATCTACCGTCCGTTCATAGGTTTTCTTTTCCCATACAAATCCCTGAATCTGTGCCGCCTGTAAATAAGTCGAAAATTCACGGAACAATTTTGCAAATTTTGCTTTTGCGGATATATCGTCCGGTACACGATCCAATTCTGGAATACCAGCACTTTGAAACAAATCAAACATTTCCTTGAATGTTTGATTCATATGTTCAATATTATCCAGTAAATGATCTGCAAACAATCCTCTTGGCCGGTCACCTGAGTACAACTTTACCGCATCTTCAATATTTCGTTTCATTGTATGCGGCATTCGATAATAGCGAATAGATCCAAACGGTTTTTCGTTGATGTTAAAAAGCCGGTTTGTTCTGGAAAAAGCCTGAATCAAATTCTGATAAACTAACACCTTATCTAAATATAATGTATTAATCCATTTTGAATCAAATCCCGTCAACATCTGGTTTACTACAATCAGAAGATCAAGCTGTTGATCCGGTTTAATACGTTCATACGGCTTCTTATGAGAAAGTCGCGCTGCCACATCCTTTTTGAACTTTGCATAACCACCGATATCAAAATGCTGATCATATCTATCATTATATTCAATCAGCATATCTTTTAATCCGTCCTCTTTGTCCAATGATTTCTGTCCACCCTGATTATCAATTGTCGGATCAAAAAGTCCTGTCACCCGAAGGTCAGGCATTCGTTTTCGAAACTTTTGATAGTATTGAATTGCCTCCGGAATGCTGCTGGTTGCAAAAACTGCGTGGAACTTATTACCTCTGCTCATTGTCAGCCAGTTTTCAGCAATATCCCCCACAACAGCATCCTGATAGGCCTCTGTCTCATACTGTTCTTTTGGGCAATAATCCTCGATTCCTTTCAGATAAGATCCATCCTCTTTCTTTTCACCAGCCATTGGAATGTCCTGTTCCGACATAAACTGATAATACTTTTTACTCTTTGCCGAATCTGCAACTGCCTCTTCCACAGAATTTGCCTTTGCCTGCTGCAACGCAACCACCTGTCGCAACTCCTTATCACGGTAAACCATTACCATAGACGGATCAAATCCTAATACATTTTTGTCTCGTATTCCATCTGCAATACTATATCTGTGCAATTCATCTCCAAATACATCTGCAGTGGTATTTAATGCTTTCTCATTTTCTTCAAAAACAGGTGTTCCCGTAAAGCCAAAGAACAATGCATTTGGAAACGTCTTTTTAATATTGCTCAGCATCTCACCAAACGTAGATCGATGACACTCATCAATAATAAATACCAAGCGCTTTGACTGCATATCTAACAGGTCTTTCGCCTGCATTTTACTGGCCGCATCTTCCCGGATATTACTCATTTTCTGAATGGAAGAAACGATCAATGTGTCTTTTGGATCAATACTTTTTAATTTTCCAATTAAAGCTACGGTATCCTCCGTTTCCTGAATATCATCTGCATTATCTGCAAATGCACGATATTCTTTCAAAGACTGCGTTCCAAGTTCAATTCGATCCATTAAAAACACCACTTTATCCGCATCTCTGGAATTGGCAATCAACTGCGCCGATTTGAAAGAAGTCATTGTCTTTCCTGATCCTGTCGTATGCCAGACATAACCACCTAATTGCTTTCCTGCTGTCCAGTCATTTTTTGAAACTCTGTCAGAAATCTTATTTGCTGCATAGTATTGATAACTACGCATTACTTTCAAAATACCATCCGAATCATCCGCAACGGTATAAAAGCCAATAAGCTGATGTGCCATCGGTATTGATAAAATAGTGGATGCAACTTTTCTCCAGTCATTAATCGGCTCATTGTTGAAATCTGCCCAATGAAAGAAAAAATCTGAGTTTAGCTTGCCATCTGGTCCCGGATTTGCAAAGTATAAAGTTTCTTCCGGATTCATTGCAACAAAAACCTGAATCAATGAAAATAATCCAGTAAAAACGCCTTCATGCGCATATTTTCCAATTTGATTACATGCTTCTGACACAGGAATTCCGCTTCGCTTCAACTCAATATGAAATAATGGCATACCGTTAATTAACAACATCAAATCTCCGCGTCGATCCTGTAACACCTTTTGATGTCGTGGAAACAACGGTTGCTGCACAATCTGATAACGGCTCTGTCCCGCCGCAATTTCCATACGGTCATAAATTTTCAGACTTACTTCTTTTCCATAATGTAACGTGTCCTTTGGATTTTTTCTGGTAATCGATACTGTTTTTCCATTGATAAAACTATTTAAAGCTAATGGTGTTCGTAATCGTTTAATCTGCTCGATCAGCTCATCCATTTCTTCCTGCACCAACGGACAATCATTCAAACGATCGATATCCCTGTTATTTTCAAATAAAATATCCGCCCAATTTTGAATTAACTGCTTTTCCGTCGGATGCTGAATCACCTGCTTCTCCCAACCATTACTCTGAAGTGCAGTGATAAGTGCCTGTTCGAAATCTGCTTCTTTATCAAATCCAATCATAATTTTTCTCCTAAAATAGCCTTTTAAATACATATTTTTCTTTCGTTGGTGAAGAGTGATGAGGTGGTCGAGATCAGCGAAATAATTCTCTATTTTCTTTTGTTCCATCTTTGTTGGAAATGGTACAACTAAATTTCTTATTTCTTCATTATGGATATGAACAACGGACTTGCCCTGTGCTTTTCTTGCCAATTCTCGTTGTGAACTTCCATTAGATATGGAAATTGCTAAAAATGCAGAATTTATATCTTCATTTGGCGTCACAACATTCAAGTCTCCACCAAGCAAAATTCCTGATTTATCAACGCTTGCAGCCCTTGCAATATCTTCCGCTGTTTCACCTGATGCAGGAACAATAACTTCTCCACCATTACTGTATACAGAACCATCTTTTGCTTCTACAAAAGTATCAACACCTGAGATGATGGTTTCATAGTTTGTATATAATCTTCCATACAGAATAATTGGCGTTCCAGACTCTATCAAATCACCTTTAGAATAGCCACTTCCTTTACTAAATTCTGCCACATCATCTAACTTACGCTGTTCCCAATCGTCAGTATATCTGTTAAATCGTATTTTCGGAATACTTTCAGCATCTTTGGGAAACATTTTTCCCAACATCGATTTTTTCATTAGTTTTATTTTTTCTAACTTTCGCTGGTGAAGAGTGATGAGGTGGTCAAGTTGTTTGAAATACGCTCCAATTCTCCGTTGCTCAGCTAATGATGGTATTGTAACTTCATAAGGTTCAACATGTTTATTATTTATCTGAGGAATAGTTGATGTATCAGCAATCTTGTATAAACCTTCTTTAGAAATAATATTATACAAAAATTCCGAATCTAATTTTTCAGAAGTAAGTGCCATCATATTCGTATCCATATAGCTATCAATGCCCATAATACGGACTTTATTGGTCATAATAGCCGCACCTCTTTTTGGAAAAACAACACTCCCTTTTGTTACTCTTTTTACTGTTGAATGTTCAGCAACTTTATTTTGAGTATCAACAACATATTTATCGTTGTAGTTCAAATCATCTACTTTAACATACAATTCTGTTCCTTCTTCAAATTTAGAAGGAGCTTCACCAGATGTTATGCTTACATATTCTCCCAACTTACGCTGTTCCCAAGATTTCGTTATACACATTAAGCATATACCACTCTGCTTTCGCTGGTGAAGAGTGATGAAGTTGTCGAGAGAGTCAAAATACTCTCCAAGTTTTCGCTGTTCCTCTAACGTCGGATATGGAATTGGCATTTCCATAAACTGTGTCGATGAAATTGTAAATCTGTCAAACCGAGCACCTGAATCTCCGTTTAATTTCATGAAACGGTGCCACTTTGTAGTTTTGAAATAAAATTCTAAATACAGATTATCTATGTCATGTGTTCTAAATACCGTATAAAGTGGTGACATTACGCCATTTCTGCCAAGTCTGTTACGATTTATCGGTCCAACAGGAGCCGTCACAGAAATTCTTGGATTATAAATGAAGTCATCATTCCTGACGATATAATAACCATCCAGATTCTCATTGTTTACAATCTCTCTATCAAAATAGTCCTTTTGACTAATGATTCCCTGTTCTGCTGAGTTTGTAAACGGCTCTGAAAATTCATTATTTTTATTCTTCTCTGATACCTTATCGGCAATCTCTTTCAACTTACGCTGTTCCCAAGAAAAATGTACTTATTAAGTAACTATCTGTCCATCTTGTCTGATAATTCTTTTTAAATGTTCTCATTTTAACTTACACCCTTTAAAAGAATTAGTATATATTTTTTCACTCTTATTAAAGTGTCTGTCAACATCATTTTTCCATAGGAAACATATGCTCTAACAGAGATTTTTTAGCTTTTTTCAATTTTTCTAATTTTCGCTGGTGAAGAGTGATGAAGTTGTCGAGGTTGGAAAAATAAGTTCCAATTTGTTGTTGTTCGGTACTGTTATTTGGCAACGATATCTTTATATTTGCCAAATCCGACGAATTTATTGCTGGATAACTTGTCCCTGTACAATTATCCATAACAACCTTTACAAAGTTCTCTGTTTGAAGATAACTCATCAAAAATCGAGCATCAATAAAAGGTCTTAACTGTGCATATCCAGTAGAAAAAACATAGTTATTATCAGGCTTTTCAAATAAATAGTTATTTTTCTGATAAGGCCTTACTGTTTGATAAAACACATCTCCAACTTGTGCTAATCTTTGTGCTCTTGAAGGTGCAGAATCTTTTATTTCCGTTCTATGTGATACCATTTCAGTTCCAACAACAGATTCTAAATCAACATACTCAAATACCTCTGGTATTTCCGATTTAGGATTAAATTCTGCAACTTGCCCTAGCTTACGCTGTTCCCAATCATCATTGAATCCTTTGAACCGAATTGCGGGCATCTTTGTATTTTTCATCAAATTTTACCTCCCAACAATTTCTGGAATTCACGAATTGCATCCATGTCAGCTTCACTTCCTGTCAATTCGGACATCATTTCACACAACGATGCCTCTGCTTCTTGTATTTCATTTTCTATGTTTGCATATGTGTCTTCATATTTTTTTGATAACGCATTAATTGACTTCTGAAGTTTATCCACACAATTATAAGGAAGTCTCATCAGCTCATCACAAATCGGCGTAATCCATTTAAGTTGTAATAATTCTCTTACATTATCTTCGCTCAGATTCTCAATCACTTCTTTTGTCTTTAAATGCAAGTTTTCTTCCGCTATTTTAATTTCTTTTTTTAACTGTTTTTCTTCTTTATTCAGATTGGTCACTCTCTGAAGTTTTAAAATCAAAGAATTTGCTTCTTTTGTCTTTTCCTGTTTCAATGATTTTATAACTACTGCCACATTTTTTACTACAAATGCATCATTTGTATCATTTAATGCATCAGAAATCGTTTCCTTTTCTTCTTCCGTCAGCTCCTCTAAAATCGAATCCAATTCAGACGGTATTTCCTGCAACTCAGATTTTTTATTATCCAACGACTGTACTTCGTCCGATAACAATGATTTCTGAACTAATTCAAATGGAAGCAGGTGTCCTTTCCAGCCTTCCTGTACTTCTGTATCGTTCCCATTTTTCTTTTTCACAACCATGTTCGGATCCACCTGTCGAACGGATGCTATCCCTTCAGCCTGAATTATTTCCAAATCTCCGGAAATTTTCTCATATCCTGTATAGAAAATTTCATATGCCTCATATTTATCCACTAATGAAATATGTTCAAACCTCTGTAAAAGATCTGAAACGAGCTGTTCCTCCGTTTTTACGACAGATAATGTTTCTGCCCCATCAATCAGGATATTCGATAACATATCCTTTAGATCCACAAAAGTATCCCGGTATTCTTCCTTAAATTGTAATACATCTTCATTTTCTGAAATTACATTTTTCAAATTGCCTGCTTTTACCTGTGCATATGCACCATCCGTTGTAAATAATTCCTGTTTTAACGATGGAAATTCTGTCCAGTATTCATTCAGTGCAACAAGTTCCGTTTCTGGGATTCCGCCAAACATAGATGCATACAAATCCCAACTTTCGGATGGTTCAGAAGAATCAACATAACGTGGTATGTTTAAATTATAATCATTCGCTCTGATTTCTTCTCTGCTGACTTTTCTGGAATATTTAGGTACATCAATTCTTCCGGTAGCTGCATCCACAATTTTTCGAATATCACAGGCGCGAAGCTTATTATTTTTTCCTTCTTTGGTAAATCCCTTTGATGCATCCACAATCATAACGTCAGTATTTTCACGTTTTTGGCGCAACACCATAATAATAGTCGGAATGCCTGTTCCAAAGAATATATTTGCTGGTAAGCCAATAATCGTATCAATATTATTCTGTTCAATCAGGTTTTTACGAATTTCTCCTTCTTCTCCACCTCTGAATAACACACCATGTGGAAGAACGATTGTCATAATTCCATCTGGTTTTAAATGATACAGATCATGTAACAAAAATGCATAATCCGCCTTTGATTTTGGTGCAATACCATAACGTGCATAACGTGGATCATTTTCTTTTCCATCAGGTTCCCAGCGTTGAGAATAAGGCGGATTACTTACAACAGCATCCACATATAGTGGATCATAAGTTGCTGACGGATCTGCGTCGTCAAAATATGGCCAGTCTTCCTCCAGAGTATCGCCATTTCTTGTTACAATATTATCCGGCAGGATTCCTCTCATAACCAGGTTCATTCTGGTAAGGTTATAAGTATTAGATTTTAATTCCTGTGCATAATAACGGATGTGGTTCGAGTCATCTATATATTTTGCGATCGCATGTCCTATATTAATCAACAACGATCCTGAACCAGATGTCGGATCATATATTTTGATTGCTTCATGCCCTTTTAAATGATCTGCAACAATTTCTGACATCAGCAAAGATACTTCGTGAGGAGTGTAGAATTCTCCTGCTTTCTTTCCAGCATTTGCAGCAAACATACTAATCAGATATTCATATATAAAGCCAAGAACATCATAATCCTGTTTTCCATCCATCGGTATATCATTGATTAACTGAATCAGGTCACTGACTGCTTTTGTCTGTGATTTCGTATTATCACCCAATTTGCTCAATCCGGTTTCCAATGTATTAAAAATCCCTTCAAATACACGTTTATGCGATACAGAAATCAAACGTGTAAAGGAAGACAATGCAGTTCTGACATTATCCACGCTAAAGTCCGGTCCCATCTGAATCCAGGTAGAAAACAGATCTTTATATGCAATAAAATATCCCAGACTTTGTTGGGCATTTGCAACAGTTTCCTCGTCTTCTTCGTTTACATATTCCTGAATATCCTCTGGTGTATAATCCTGACTCAACAGCCAGCGTTCTTCCTTATCAGACAGATATTTATAAAAGATGAATCCAAGAATATAATCTTTATATTCATTTGCTTCAATCTTTGATCTCATACGATTTGCGGATTCCCAGATTTTTGCCGCAAGTTGTTGTTTGTTCATATTTTTTAATCCTCTTTCTTTGGTATATCATTCCAATAAGCATTTTCGCTTTGATTCAGTATAACATATTTGATTGTAATATTCCTTAGTATAAGCCTAATCTATTCCAAAATACTCCTCTACAATCTGATTCAACACTATATAACATCTTTCCCCACACGCAAAAAAGGAGTTGAGATTTCTCTCAACTCCTTCATTTCATTGCATATTCTGCTAATTAGTCAACTGCGATGATCTCTTTTTTATTGTAAGCACCACAGGATTTGCATACTCTGTGTGGAACCATAAGCTCGCCACATTTGCTGCATTTTACTAAAGTCGGAGCAGACATTTTCCAGTTTGCTCTTCTTCTATCTCTTCTACCTTTGGAAGATTTATTTTTTGGACAAATAGACATCTCGTTACACCTCCAATTTATCTGAATCTAAGTGAATTGTTCTGAATCACACTCAGTTGATTATACACAGAACATTATCCCTTGTCAACAGATTTTTTTCATTTTGTGTAATAAAGTTTCAGTTCTCTTGTGATGAGTGAACTGGAACAATTATTTTACTAATGCTACTGTCTCTCTTGCGATTGCAAGTTCTTCGTTTGTCGGGATTACGCAAACTGTAACTTTGGAATCCGGAGTAGAGATTACGATATCATCGCCTCTCTTGCCATTTGCTTCCTCATCTACAGTAATTCCAAGGTATCCAAGATATGCTAATACTTTATCACGAACAAGCGGAGCGTTTTCGCCAATACCTGCTGTAAATGCGATTACGTCTACACCATTCATTGCTGCTACGTAAGAACCGATGTATTTTGCTACGCGGTAGCTGAATACTTCGATAGCTGCTGCTGCACGCTCGTTTCCAGCTTCCATACCTTCCTCAAGGTCACGGAAATCACTGGAAAGTCCGGAAATACCCTGTACACCGGATTTTTTATTTAATACATTCATAACGCCTGCGATATCAAGGTTCTCTTTTTTAGCGATGAACTCCATGATAGCCGGATCAATGTCACCGGAACGTGTTCCCATTACAAGACCTTCCAACGGTGTAAGACCCATAGATGTGTCTACACATTTGCCGTTTAATACAGCACTGATGGAAGCACCGTTTCCAAGGTGAGCAACGATGATCTTGGAATTGTTAAGATCTTTTCCAAGGAACTCTGCAACATGTTTGGATACGAAGCTGTGGCTTGTTCCGTGGAAACCGTATCTTCTTACTTTGTATTTCTCATAGTACTCATATGGAAGTCCGTAGAGATATGCTTTCTCTGGCATTGTCTGATGGAAAGCAGTATCAAATACACCAACCATCGGTACACCTGGCATCAGCTCCTGGCAAGCATGGATACCGATTAAGTTAGCCGGGTTGTGAAGCGGTGCTAAATCGTTGCACTCTTCTACTGCTGCAAGCATTTCTGGTGTGATAACTGCAGAAGAAGCAAATTTCTCGCCACCGTGTACGATACGGTGTCCAACTGCATTTACTTCTGCAAGGCTTGCGATTGCGCCTGTTTTCTCATTTACAAGAGCGTCAAGTACAAGCTGGATAGCTTCTTTATGTGTAGGCATCGGAGCCTCTGTAATCTCTTTGTCAAGACCTGCTTTCTGATATGTAAGTCTTCCGTCAATACCGATTCTCTCGCAAAGTCCTTTTGCAAGTACTGCCTCTGTGTCAGAGTTGATCAGCTGATATTTCAGTGATGAACTACCACAGTTGATTACTAATACGTTCATTATTTATGTTCTCCCTTCATTTTTCCTTTGACTTTCCGTCAAAATACCTGTCTTATCCATTATATCTCAATTTTCCTGTTTCGCAAGAGGTTACCAGATGGTTTTTTGTAAGTTTTTGCTCTTGCATCTGTTTTCATACACTAATTTTTATTAAAAAAGTCAAATCTCATCTGTTTTCCACGCAAATTTGTTTGTTTTTCTGCATGTTTCATGCTATGCTTTTTTCTATAATAACGTACAGATTGCATGTTTGCATTGTTACGTACATCACTTTGGCTGCATGACAAACAATTTTAAAATTTTAGGAGTATCAGGCACAATGAATGTCACAGGAATTATCGCAGAATATAATCCGTTTCACAACGGACATGCTTTTCATATAGAAGAAACAAGGAAAAATACGGACGCTGATTACTGCATCGCTGTCATAAGCGGTAACTTTGTCCAACGCGGTGCCCCGGCTCTGGTAAATAAATATGACCGGACAAAAATGGCTCTTGAAAATGGTATAGACCTTGTCATTGAACTGCCTGTAATTGCTGCCACTTCCAGTGCGGAATCTTTTGCCCTGGGAGGTGTCTGCCTGCTGGATAAACTCGGTGTGGTATCCCATATCAGTTTTGGTGCCGAAGCAGATACTGCTTCTGATATTGACCTGCTTGGCAGATTAGCTGACTTTTTTGCTGCTGAACCACCTGCATTTCAGAAATATCTGGAGCAGGAATTGAAGTGCGGCTGCAGTTTTCCGGCTGCCCGGGCAAAGGCTGCCCTTAACTGTCTTCAACAGCCAGATTCTGGTTCAACGAATCATGATACACTTGCGCAGTTTGAACAGCTGCTCGGATCACCAAACAACATCCTTGCTATTGAATATATGAAAGCAATTCGTCGACACGGCCTTAAATTGACGCCTTCTGTCATTACCCGAACCGGAGCAGGCTATCACGATGTCGATACAGATACCGAGCTTGCCAGTGCTTCCGCCCTGCGCAAATTTATTTTTCAGGATAATTCCTGCCAGAAAACTGATTCCGAAACGCTGAATCAAATACTGACACGCACGGTTCCTGATTCCGTTCGTGAACTTCTGCTGTCTGCGCATAAAAACCATGCTTTTTTGCAGGAAGATGATTTTTCTGATCTGTTATATTATGAACTTCGCCGTAAGTTCCTGCATTCGGCTTTTTCTGATTTAGATAATGATTATACCGACTTGGAACAGCGTATTGCAAATAAATTAGAATCCTTCACCTGCTGGTCTGAGTTTGTATCAGATTTGAAAACGAAAAACCAGACTTATACAGCCATCAGTCGTCATCTGCTGCACTCCTTCCTAGGCATTGATGCAAAACTTCTGGCTGCTGCAAAGAACTGTCATTATGCACCATATGCCCGCATTCTAGGTTTTCGAAAGGATGCTTCGCCTTTATTAAAGGATTTGCAGGAGCACAGTCAGATTCCGCTGCTGCGCAAAATTGCAAAGGAACGTCAGTCACTGACACCTGAACAGCAAAATCTTCTGGATCTTGATGTTTATGCCAGCGATCTGTACAATCGTATGCTTTTTTCAAAAACCGGTATTCAACGGAAGAATGAATATCGTCAGCCTCTGATCATCTTATAATTAGTATACATGTAAAGCAGACATTCACAATCCACTTTCGCTACTTGCTCATGAACGCATGCGAAATTTAATGCATGATCCTGACCAGCGTAAGCTGGCAGGATTGCACATCAACATATCTTTTGCATTTTCAATACTGTTCCGCGCATATTTTATGACGCCATTGATTAGTTATCTTGCAGCAAATCTTGCACGATATACAATTTATTCTTATTTTTTGCATTATTCAGAATCATTTCCTTCATTTTTTCTCGTTATTTATTTAACATTATGTTTTTTTGATATTTTTTTGAATTATTTTGTTTTTCCTCTTGCATTTTTCTTTCAATTTCCATATACTTTTAGTCATGGTGCCACAGTTCAGGCACTAAGGGGAATTTTTTTATAATCATTTGTTAAATAAAGGAGTATGACACATGAATAATCAGGTACAGATCAGAAAGTTCAAAAAAGTTCTGGTAGCAAATCGTGGTGAGATCGCCATTCGTGTATTCCGAGCCTTAAACGAGCTTGGAATTACAACCGTCAGCATTTATTCTAAGGAAGACCGTTATGCACTCTTCCGTTCCAAAGCAGATGAATCTTATCCGCTGAATCCGGAAAAAGGACCAATCGATGCCTATCTCGATATTGATACCATCATCAAGATCGCACTGGCAGCAAATGTAGATGCTATCCATCCAGGTTATGGATTTTTGTCAGAGAATCCAGATTTTGTAGATGCCTGTGAGCGAAACGGCATTGTATTTATCGGCCCTTCCAGCCAGATCATGAATGCAATGGGTGACAAAATTTCTTCTAAAAAAATGGCAATCGATGCTCAGGTACCGATTATTCCTGGTGTTGATTATGCAATCAAAGATATTGATACAGCGACAAAAATTGCAGCGGAAGTTGGTTTTCCTATTATGCTGAAAGCTTCCAACGGTGGTGGCGGACGTGGTATGCGTATCGTAAATACTATGGAAGATCTGGAGAAAGAATTTAACGAAGCAAAAAATGAATCCAAAAAAGCTTTTGGTGATGACAAGATCTTCATTGAGAAATATCTGCGTGCGCCAAAGCATATCGAAGTTCAGATTTTAGGTGATAATTACGGAAATGTTGTTCACCTGTATGATCGTGACTGTTCCGTACAGCGCCGTCATCAGAAAGTAGTAGAATATGCACCTGCATTCTCTATCCCGGATGAGACCCGTCAGATCATTTTCGACTCTGCGATCCGTCTTTCCAAAGCAGTTGGCTACCGCAATGCAGGTACTCTGGAGTTCCTGGTTGATGCAGACAACAACCCATACTTTATCGAAATGAATCCTCGTATCCAGGTGGAACATACGGTCAGCGAGGAAATTACAAATATTGATCTGGTTCAGTCCCAGATTCTGGTAGCCGAAGGTTATCCGCTTGATTCAGATGAGATCAATATCAAATCTCAGGATGATGTTCACTGCGATGGTTACTCCATCCAGACCCGTGTCACCACAGAAGATCCTGCAAATAACTTTATGCCAGATACCGGTGAAATCACTGTTTACCGCTCCGGTTCCGGAAAAGGTATCCGTCTGGATGGTGGTAATGCCTATACAGGAGCTGTCATCTCACCTTACTACGATAGCCTTCTGGTAAAAGCAATCTCCCACGACCGCACGTTTTCCGGTGCTGTTCGCAAATCGATCCGTACCTTACAGGAAATGCGTATTCGTGGCGTAAAAACAAATATTCCGTTCCTGATCAATGTACTGCATCATCCGACTTTTGTTGCCGGAGAATGTTATACAACTTTCATTGAGGAAACACCGGAGCTGTTCCAGCTCACACAGAGTCAGGACCGCGCAACCAAAATCATTGAATTCATCGGTGACCGTATCGTTAACTCCCAGAAAGGTCAGAAACCGCATTATGAAAACCGTGTGCTTCCGAAACTGGATCAGTCCAAACCAGTATACGGTGCCCGTGACGAATTCCTGAAGCTTGGTGCAGAAGGTTTCATGCAAAAAATTCTGAAAGAAGATAAATTATATGTAACAGATACTACTATGCGTGATGCACAGCAGTCTCTGATGGCAACACGAATGAGAAGCAAAGACCTGTGCGGTGCCGCCTATGCCACAAACGCATACATGCAGAATGCTTTTTCTGTCGAAGCATGGGGCGGTGCTACTTATGATACAGCATACCGTTTCCTGAAAGAGTCTCCATGGAAACGTCTGGAACTTCTCAGAAACCGTATGCCAAACACTCTGATCCAGATGCTGCTGCGTGCTTCTAATGCCGTTGGTTACAGCAATTATCCGGACAATGTTGTTCAGGAGTTTATTAAAATCTCCGCTTCCCATGGTATTGATGTGTTCCGTATTTTTGATAGTCTGAACTGGGTTGAAAATATGAAAATGCCGATTGAAGAGGCATTAAAAACCGGAAAGATCGTAGAGGGAACCATTTGTTATACTGGCGATATCACAAGCCCGAAAGAGACAAAATACACGCTGGATTATTATGTAAATATGGCTCTTGAACTGGAATCCTTGGGATGTCATTCCATTGCCATCAAAGACATGGCAGCACTGTTAAAACCGCGTGCTGCAAAAGAGCTCGTAACTGCTCTGAAGAAGGAACTTCATGTACCGCTCCATCTGCATACGCACGATTCTACCGGAAATGGTGTCAGCACGGTTCTGATGGCAGCTGAGGCAGGCGTAGATATCGTGGATCTGGCGATTGAGTCTATGTCTTCCATGACAAGTCAGCCTTCCATGAATGCGGTTGTCGAAGCTCTGCGGGGAAGCAAACGTGACACCGGTCTCGATTTTGAGGAACTGGATGAGCTCAGCCGCTACTACGGCCGCATCCGTAAAGTTTACGAGCAGTTTGAGAGTGATATGAAAGCTCCGAATGCTGAGATTTACAAATATGAGATTCCTGGTGGACAGTATTCCAACCTTTTGGCTCAGGTTACAAGCATGGGTTCTGCAGATGAATTTGAATCCATCAAAGCATTATACAAAGATGCCAACGATCTGCTTGGAAATATCGTAAAAGTTACTCCGACTTCGAAAGCTGTCGGTGATCTGGCCATCTTTATGTTTAAAAATGGCCTGACAAAAGAAAACATCCTGACTGCAGGTACAGGACTTTCTTATCCGGATTCTGTCGTCTCCTACTTCCAGGGTATGATGGGACAGCCTTACGGCGGATTCCCGAAGGAGCTTCAGAAAATCGTTCTGAAAGATATTGAACCGCTGACAGACCGCCCGGGTAAATCTCTCCCACCGGTTGATTTTGAATCCATCAAAAAGCATCTGGTTGAGAAATATAATTATGGTGATAAATCGGAAGAAGTCATGAACCAGAAAGCGATCAGCTATGCCCTGTATCCGAAGGTTTATGAAGATTACTGCGAGCATTTCCAGATGTACAATGATGTAACCCGTCTGGAAAGTCATGTTTACTTCTACGGATTACGCAAAGGCGAAGAGACTTACCTGAATATCGGTGAAGGAAAGCAGCTTCTGATCAAATATCTGGAGGAAGGTGAACCAGATGAAAATGGTGTCCGCACTCTGACCTTCCAGGTAAATGGTATGCTTCGTACCGTCAAGATCCAGGATAAGAATCTTGAGATCAAAGCTGACCGCAAGCTGAAAGCTGACAAGACAAACCCGCAGCATCTTGGTTCTTCTATCCCAGGTACAGTTGGAAAAGTTCTTGTAAAAGAAGGCGATGCCGTAACAGAAAACATGCCGCTGCTCACTGTAGAGGCCATGAAAATGGAGACAACTGTTGTATCCAAGATTACCGGTACCGTCGACAAGATTTATGTTCAGCAGGGAGATACTGTATCGCAGGATGATCTGTTGATGTCCTTCCATATTGCGAAATAAGGTATAACGTTCGAAAACGAAATTAGTATAAAGAAAACAACATAGCAGACACGGGCGCTTTTCTATCTCTGTTGCGCCGCTTATCTCCGACTTTCTTCGCGAACTCGTACGCAAAATCAGCGTACTCAGACACACTACGAAAGCCGGGCTAGGCGCAACAGATCTCACGAAAATCTGCCCTACCGTCTTGCTATGTTGTTTTCTTTTTTACATATCTCCGTTTTCTACGCTATGAAGCCGCTGACGCAACAGACTCTGCTTATACGCCCTTATGAATGGCATCATCTCCATAACGTTTTTTTATTTTTGCAATAGCATCGTCTAAACTTGCCAGTTTTTTCTGTTTCTGCGCTTCTTTTTCACGCCGCAGTTCTTCCTGTTTTTCCTGCTCCTGATACTTACCCAGATTGAACAGACTGATCTGTGTCGGTTCTTCTTCATCCTGCAATTTGGTTGTTCTGATTCCAAGTAATCGGATTGGTTCGCCGTCCCAGAGTTCATCGAACAGCTGACAGGCACACTGATAGATTTCTGAGACTTCCGCCGTCGGTGTCAGGATTGTTGTCTGATGCGATACGGAACGAAAAGATGCATATTTAATCTCCGTGCTGATCTGTGCTGCCAGAAAATGATGCTTTTTCAGGCGCACTGAGATACTGGTCGCCAGTTCTTTTAATACAGCGTATGCCTCTTCTTCTGTCTCTGCATTGTTTGCCAGTGTCGTGGAATTTCCTACTCCTTTTGCTTTTGGTTTTTCTTTTACAACCTGTCCTTCATCGATGCCGTTTGCATAATTCCAGAGCATTCCACCATGGCTTTTCAGCCAGCTCTCTACTACCGCCTTATCCGTACGCGCCAGGTCTCCAATGGTGCGGATTCCCATTTTCTGCAACAATTTTGCACTGCTTTTTCCACACATATGTAAGGAACCGATTGGCAATGGCCAGAGTTTTTTCTGGATTTCACTTACATATAAGGTATGAACTAAATTCGGTTTTTTGAAATCCGATGCCATTTTTGCCAATACTTTTCGGTCCGAGATTCCCACGTTTACTGTAAATCCAAAGGTGTCATATACGCTGTCTTTAATATAAGCAGCTGCTGCCTCCGGGGTCGGAAACTGACTTCGAATTGGTTCAAAAGACATATAACACTCATCGATGCTGACTTGCTCAATTTCATCACAGATACTACGCAGGTGACGCATCAGTTTCTGGCTCATTTCCCGGTAATAGGTGTGATCCGGCGGAACCATCACAAGTGTCGGACATTTTTGAAATGCACTGGCAACGGTTTCCGCCGTCTGAATTCCAAAGGCTTTTGCCGGAATGGATTTCGCAACGACGATTCCATGGCGGGTTTCCTGATCTCCGCCTACAATGGACGGAATCGTGCGCAGATCCAGTTTGCTTCCATTTTGTAGTTCCCGTAATGCACTCCAGCTTAAATATGCGGAATTTACATCGATGTGAAAGATGATAGAATTATCGTTTATTATCATAGTATCTCCCAATGTCCACTATATCTACTGCCATTCAAGAATGCCCTCTGCATTTTCTTTTTTTATAACTGATTCTTTATCCAGGCAGCTAGTTTTTTTCGCTTATATTTTTTAGCAAAATCAATTGGCTGCTTCCCATCAAATGTGTGTAATTTTAAATCCACTGCCGGCAGCTTCATCCAAAAATCATATAGTGGATACAATTCTTCTTCTGTAAACGACAACGCCATCATCAGTTCAATCGGAAGTACATTTTTCTCCCCTGCCTGATTAGGATCCGCACCTGCTTCAAACAGTT
>CAKREL010000042.1 GCA_934317205.1 uncultured Eubacterium sp. | reverse complement strand
TTCACATATAAAGGAGGACACAATCATGACATTATTCAAAGGTTTATATACAAGAGCACAGGAAATGAGCGCAGAGCCGGTATTAAATACTAACAACCTGACAAACAAATTATTAGAAAAAGAAGAAGCATTAAAAGAAGCATGGAGAAAAAATCCAAGAGCTCTTTTCACAAAAGCAATGCAGACAAACGACAACTGCGTAGAAGCTTACTTACGTCATAAATTCTGCTAATAAAAAAAATCCATTCATCGTTCCCCGCATATTACGATGAATGGATTTTTTTTATTTCCATTCAATCTTATTTGCTATATAATTACAATTATTATATACAAAAGGTAAAGGAGCAGAAACAACGCATGTGGACAGAACGCGATATCAAAGAACAGACAAATAACGAACAGACTTTTTACCGTGGCAAACTTCTGGAAGGCACAAATGGCATTCTGGATTTTTCTACATTTAAAACAGAAGGTGTCTATGGTGATCCGGAATTGAATTTACGTTCTAGTGTACGTGGAAGTAACAAACAGAACTATGATGTAGAAATCACACTTTTTTTTGACGATAATGAAGAACTCGAAGATGTGGAATATTACTGTCCCTGCCTTGCATTCTCATCTTATGATGGCATCTGCAAACATTGTGTTGCAACGATGCTATACTTTATGCACAATGAAAAATCCATTCTCTCCACACCTTTTGCAGAAGACTTTGATGAAGAATACTTTGATGAAGCAACTGAAACAGATACAAATGCCACCTTCAACCTCTCATCGGCACCTTTATCCTCAAATATAGATTCTCCAAAACCGTCATCCAAACATTATACAGACAATAGTATGCAGCAAATTTTACAGCGGTTTGGAAGTCAGGAAAACTGGATGATCACAGATGGAGCCCTCATGGGAAAAATCCATCTGGAACCAACTCTGCACATGAACTATGACAACATCACGGTATCTCTGCGTATTGGAAAAGAGAAAATGTATGTCGTAAAAAATATTCCGGAACTAGTGCAGCGTGTTTTGCATACTGAAATGCACAGTTATGGAAAATATCTGTCATTTGTACATCAACTTAATGCATTTGATGAAAGCAGCCGTGGATTGATAGAATTTTTTATCCGTCAATTTCGTGATTTCAACTACTGGTACAACACAGATATCCGCAATTTCACATTAAAAAACGAACTCCTGGATACATTTTTTGAAACTATTTCCACGACAGGAACTCTGCTGGATCCTTCTGTCAAAAAGCAGGAACTCTGGTATCCGACCACCGAGACTTATCAGAAAAACCTGCAGATTACAGCGGTAGAAGACGGTATCCAACTGTCTCTGGAACCGGTTCCTTCCATTGCAAGCCATGACTGGAATTATATTTTTAAAAATTACAAAATTTACCGAACCAGCCGTCGCACTCATGAAGCAATCAATCTTTTTGAAGACCGAATGACCGGATGGTGTCAGGGCAAATCCTTTATTGCAGAATCAGATCTGCCACTTTTTACCCGTGAAATGCTTCCGGAACTGAAAAAATCCTATCGTGTCACTATGAACGGATTCCTTCCGGAAACATATCTGCCGGACGATGTTTCGTTCCGACTGTATCTGGATCTGCCCCAAAAGGATATTATTACATGTGATCTGATAGCTGATTATGGTTCCGATCGGAAATATCATGTATTTCATTCAGACAAAAGACACCAAAACCGCAACATTCGTGAAGAAGCTAAAGTAGCCGCCCTGGTTTCTGGTTACTGTAACGCCACCGATGATCGAACCGGTCTGCCGTCCATTGCCGAAGATGACAGTATGATTTATGAATTTCTGACCCACGGACTAGTGGAATGTGAAACAGTTGCCGATGTATACATTTCTGATCAGTTGAAAAAAATTCAGGTGATCCAGCCACCGAAAGTATCTCTTGGCATATCACTGAATGGCAATTTACTCGATTTTAATCTGGATTCTGAGGGGATGAATCTGGAACAACTTGCTTTTCTGCTATCAAAATATGACCGTAAAAAGAATTTTTATCGCCTGAAATCCGGACAATTTGTAACTATGGAAGAGGGCAGTCTCGATACCCTGGCTCAGCTCAAACAGGGACTGATGCTAACAGAACAGCAACTTGCCTCCGGTCATATTTCACTGCCCAAATTTCGTGCTCTCTATCTGGATGCACAGCTTCGGGATGACGAATCTGTACCTGTCACCAAGAGCCGTGAATTCCGTGAACTGATCCGAAACATGCGAACCGTAGAAGACAGCGACTTCGAAATACCAGAAAGATATACAAAAATACTGAGAGAATATCAGAAAAAAGGATATCTATGGTTAGAGACTTTATATACCAACGGATTTGGCGGAATCCTTGCAGATGACATGGGACTTGGAAAAACACTGCAAGTCATTGTATTTCTATATGCTCATTATGTAGACAAAAAAGAAAGATCCGGCAACGCACTAATTATCTGCCCTGCCTCTCTGGTCTATAACTGGGCACAGGAATGTCAACAATTTGCGCCGGAACTTCCTGTTTTTACCGTAGCCGGAACAGCCACAGAAAGAAAATCTCTTCTGGCATCCGCCTCAGATGGAAAAGGACATATTTTTATCACATCCTACGATCTGCTGCGTCGGGATATTGACCTGTATCAGTCCATTTCTTTTGATTATCAGATTATTGATGAGGCACAGTTTATAAAAAATGCCTCTACCAAAGCAGCCCAGGCTGTCAAACAGATTGACTCCCGGTTCCGACTGGCTCTGACAGGCACTCCGGTAGAAAACAGGCTGGGAGAATTATGGAGCATTTTTGATTACCTGATGCCTGGATATCTGTTTTCTTATTCCAGATTTCGGGAAGAACTGGAACTGCCGATCATGCAGCAAAATGACGAAAACGCACTGCATCGTATTCAGAAGATGATTGCACCATTTATTCTGCGGCGTCTGAAAAAGGATGTATTAAAAGATCTGCCAGATAAACTGGAAAAAAATATGTTTGCACCGATGGAAGGAGAGCAGAAAGAACTATATCAGGCGCATGTACAACGCCTGCAGCTACTACTGTCTAAACAGTCTCCGGAAGAATTTAACCATTCTAAGCTGCAGATTCTCTCCGAACTGACACGCTTGCGCCAGCTCTGCTGTGATCCATCGCTATTATATGAAAATTATACCTCCGGATCTGCCAAATTGGATCTATGCATCGACCTGATCAAAAATGCCGCTGAATCCGGTCATAAACTACTGGTATTTTCACAGTTTACAACTATGCTTGACCGCATTGCTGACAAACTGAAACAAACTGACCTTCCATTTTTCCTGCTCACTGGTTCCACATCAAAGCAGGAGAGAATGCGTCTGGTCACAGAATTTAATCAGGACGAAACTACAGTATTTCTCATTTCCCTGAAAGCCGGTGGCACTGGATTAAATCTGACAGCAGCGGATATTGTCATTCATTATGATCCATGGTGGAACACCGCCGTACAAAATCAGGCCACAGACCGTGCACACCGGATTGGTCAGAAAAACAGGGTATTAGTTTACAAGCTTATTGCCAAAAACAGTATTGAAGAAAACATTATTAAATTGCAAGAACAGAAAGCAGAACTTGCCGAGCAGATTCTTGGCGGAGATACTATTGGTAATCCTACTTTTTCCAAAGAAGAACTATTGGAATTATTGCAATTATAGACTAATATGCCGTGCATATATGATTTGTAAAACGTTTAAAGAAACGGACATTTATAGGCTAATTTGCGTACATATATGGGATTTTCAAAGAAACGGACATTTATGGGATAATTTGCGTACATATATGGGGTTTTCAAAGAAATGGACATTTATGGGATAATTTGCGTACATATATAGGGTTTCTGAAGAAACGGACATTTATGGGATAATTTGCGTACATATATAGGTTTTTTTAAAGAAACGGACATTTATGGGATAATTTGCGTACATATATAGGGTTTTCAAAGAAACGGACATTTATAGGATAATTTGCGTACATATATGGGGTTTTTTAAAGAAACGGACATTTATGGGCCAATTTTATGTCCATATTTTCAAAGAAGCGGACATTTATAGGATGTTTTTTAATTAATGCACAAATAAAGCACGAACAGGACATATTTTAGGCATCCTATTCGTGCTTTTTATTTGTTTAATTATTTTATTATTTAATTGTTTATTTTCTTATTTCTTTACTTCCGGTTCCATATTTGCGAAATGCTCCAACCTCATCTGTTGCATATATTCGTCAAACTCTTCCGTCTCATTCTGAGAATAACCTTTTACTTTATGAATTGGATTATCTTCATATCCATTTTGGATTGCAGAAGTAAGCCATCCGATTAAATTATGAATATTTTCCTGCTTGCAAGCCAGTTCATAAGCATATTCAATCTTATTAACATCATAATTTGCAACTTTCAACAATGCTTTTGCCTGAGAAATCTTAATTTTCTCATCTATGATATCCATAACTTTATCAATCAGATCATCCAGTTCAGCATCACCTGGTGTCGGAACTTCCTCTTCAATGGTTGGCTCCACCGTCATATCTTTCTTGGTAACCTCGAAATCAATACCATAGATTTTTCCACCACGGCCACTTCGCATCAGATCATATTTTACAGAAATATCTGATTTTTCATTAATTTCATTGACTGCCACATCCAGAACACGGCGCTTAAAATCACACCATTTATCAAAAGATTTCAGCTTTTCATGTACCAGTTCATTGACAATATAATCATAATCGATTTCTTTTTTCTCCAACTCACGCTGAATATCACGATTGATCTTTCCTTTATCATCCTTGATCTGAACTGTACCAAGATGAAGTTTAATCTCTGAAACACCATATTTTATATGGAATACATTACCGGTTTCCTTGTCATATTTCGAATGATAGGCACGCGAAGAAAGCAGCTCGTATAAACGATACGACCACCCGGAACGAAATGATAACATCATCGGAATATTCAACATTGTAAAGTTTGCTTTCAAATCATAAATATAATCTTTAATCTCCGGTTCAAACTTAATTTCCATAGTACCGGATCCTGATTCGTAACTAACCACACCAACCAGACTCATACATTTAAAACTACCATCTGCAGATTCAATAAACATAGTACGTCCAGCCAATGAAGTAGCTACATCTTTCAGATATGTACCCATTGCATTTCCGGTTACATGTAATACTTCTTTAATTTCTTTTGTCCGAAGTGTCGCAACCGGACGTCCCTGATCGCTCAGGCGCACTTTTGTCAATGCCAGTGCCAGCACTTTGTTCTCTAAAAGCGATGCTCTGTACACGGAAGAAATGAGAAAATTACTTTTCTTCAACATATCAGGAAACATCGTTTTATCCGATTTTGCTATCTCATTCTTTGCCATCAGTCATAAAGTTCCTTATATCATATTGTATCTTTTGTTTCACAGAAAAATCTGCTGCATTTCTGCATCAGACAGGAAAACTATTTCGTTCTTTTTTATTTCCTTAATTATGCCTTTAAATCCTCAATTTGTCAATGAAAAAACTGTCAGACTTTTTTCAAAAAGTTATCAACACCTATAAATGTCCGTCATAAACAAAATTTTTATCCTATAAATGTCCGTTAATTAAAAAAGTTCTCCCACAAATGTCCGCTATAACTTGTATAGCCTCCTACATTTGTCCACTAAATAGCCGATTTTGATCCCATATTTGTACATATCTTGATTTTTTTCAGCCTATAAATGTCCGTTAAAAAATTATATATCCCATATTTGTCCGTTAAAACATTCGTTCGATACCAAAAATGTCTTATACTTCAAAAAATTGCTCCTATAAATGTCCGTTAAAAAGAACATATTCCTATAAATGTCCGCTATAAAAACGAACACATCCCATATTTGTCCGTTATAAAAGTGTTTTTATCAAACTTACGGCACAATATATAGATTTTCATATTTTCAATTTATCCTATAAATGTCCGTTAAAACATCTGTTTGCCTCATTTATGCCGTTTCTTTCTAGCATTTATCCAATATTTGTCCGTTTCTTTCGAAAAAAACTGCCATTTCTTCCTACTTTTGTCCGTTAGTTCACAAATTTTCATCCTAAAAACGTCCGTTAGTTTCATTTTTACTATCCCAGAATTGTCCGTTTCTTTCCTGATTTAAATTGTTATACAATTCATTTATCCTCATTTATGCCGTAAGTTCACAAAAAATATCCCATAAATGTCCGTTATTTACTTAAAATGCCATAAAATCAGCCCTTATTTTTTATTTAACGGACAGATATAGGACCTATATATGCCTTTTTCTTTGCCTAAAAATGCCTTTTTGTTCGCCTATAGCCTGCTTTTTCTTCAATTTTCCGGCTATCCCACATTTGTCCGTTTCTTCCCCCACGTATATTCGCATCTTTTCCCACCTGTTACCGTTAATTAGCCTGTAAATGTCCGTACTTTATTTTCAAAAACCCCGTAAAATCAAGGTTTTTCGACATTTTTTGTGGATATAATATAAAGAATATAAGATAGTTGTTTACAAATAAATAAAAAGAATAGAATATTATCAACAACGGTGTCGTAACAAGATTATCCATCTACAAATTTTTCAAACAGACACCAATTTTTTTTATTTTTTTTAGAACAACAAGAAAAAAAACTTCAATACTTAACTTAAAATATTTTTCTGTTATACTGGTACATGTTGTTGTTGATAACTGTCACAACAATTTATTTATAAAATTATCAACAAAAGGATGAGATTATGGAAAAAGGGATTGAAATAATTGCAAGATATCATTATCAACAGGGATATTTTGTTGAAGTAACGACAGAAAAATCTGTTCTGGCAGGCAGAGATTACTGGTTATGTAAGAAAAACAGCCCGCGAAAAGTATTTATGTTCAGTAGTAAATTCAAAAATGAAGAACAGGAAGTACATCAGATCATTGCCCAGATAAAAAATAATGTTGAAAAATACGAACATACTACTATATAAGATTGTGGGAGTGCAAAGCATATAATAAAAAAGCCATCCGAATTTTTTATAATAAGAAATACTTATTATATAGAAAATCTGATGGCTTTTTTTATACATTTAGTGAATAAATATGCATTTTGTTAATGTATAAAAACCGGGTTCATTTTGAATCCGGTTTTTAGGGGAGAGTGAGTTATGAAAAATATATCTATATAAAGGAAATAGTTTTTGGTCGCCTCTGAATGTGCCAATGCTGGTTAACTGACTACCCTCAGAAGCTTTTTATGTTAGGTTATTGGCTTTTCATCAAATTTCAAATGTTTGTTATGTCTTTCACTTGATTTATTTGATACTGTTATATTACTGGTAAATTGTGTTTTTTTTGTGGCTGAAATATGAAGAAAAAAGAAAGTATCTCTTAACAAATTATAATCAGACCAAAACGGCTGCATTGACGTGTGTTTTTGATAATGGTAAAATTAAAAATATTCAGATACTGATAGCATTTTTTAATTATTAATGTACTCCCAGAAGCCTTTTCATAAAGATTGTGGCAGTACATATGAATATATGGGAGGTATTTTTTTATGGAACAGCAGATTTTTACCAATGAGAGCATTTTATCCTGGCTGCAGTATTTTGCAAAAAACACAGCCATTGATCTGGAAAAAGTAAAGATGCTCGATATCACCCGAAAAAATAAAAACCTGATTCCGACGGTAGAATCGCACAAAGCTGTGCTCGTATTTACAGAAGCAGGAATTGACGATATTTTTTACCGGATGTGGAATGCGGGACTTGGAGATTGTGATGTATGGTATAATGAGGGGTCAGAGCCTGCAGGTGAGATCAAACATGATAAAGTATGTAATATGATCAATCGTGGTATCAATGCATCCGCAGGTATGCTGATTGTTAACGAGCATGCACGCAATACGTATAAAATTGGTATGGATAACCATAATTTTAAACGTGGTTCCATTCATTATGTAGGAAGCGAAATCCGTTCAGTCATCTTAAATAAGATGCATGTAGGACGTCAGGACGACATTTGCATCATCAGTGGGGAAAGTATTGCCGTAGAGGCTGCACTCATTGCTACAGAGGGCACTGTGATCGCTGTAGAGTATAATAAAGACGATCGTGCGACTATGGAGGAGAATATCGACCATTTCGGTCTGCACAACATTCAGGTGATCGATCATGTGGATGCAGAGACCATGAAGGAATGCCCGGTTCCGTCACTGGTATTTATGGTAGCATCTGCGAGTATGGAGCAGGAAATTGAGTATCTGACCCAGATAAACCCGCAGATCAGCATCGTGGTCTATACACTTGATTTTGGCGTAGCTGCATCTATTTCAGATATGTTTGAAAAATATGGCATCAAAGATACAGAAGTTATCCAGGTATCCGTATCCAGACTGAACAGCAAAAATTCCTTTGAACAGCAACCGGCACCATGGATCATTACAGGAAAGGCAGATTGCTAGACAATGGCAAAAGTATTATTATTTCAATGTGAAAACGAAAGTGAGATCCGTCAGATTCTGACACCGATGAAAATACAGGCAGTGTCTGTTCCAAAAACGAAGTTTCATATGACGTTAAGGGATCTTTTCAGGGAAACAGAGGATGAAGGATATTTCGGTGGTGCGTATCCGAAAGGAAGCATGATCGTGATGTGTGACTTCACGGAGAAACAGCTAGATCGGCTTCTAATGGATTTTCGCAACCGCAACGTAAGAATAGACTATAAAATGGTTATGACGGCTACAAACGCCTCCTGGGACGTTCTGCACGTATATTTTGAAGCACAACGTGAGAAGATGATGTATGAGATGGCCCAACGGGACCGAAAGCGTTTTTAAATCTTGCTTGGTGGCTGAAAATTTTAACCAATGTGTAAATGAAAGAAAAACAGGATTTTTCCTTGGCGAGCGATTGTTAGCCGCAAAGGTAAAATCCTGTTTTTCTTTTTCATAAACTTATTTAAAAAAATTAGCTTAATGCTGCAGTGATGATAGCCATGGAGTATACTTCCAGTGCGTTGCATCCTCTGGACAGATCGTTGATCGGTGCATTCAGACCAAGAAGGATTGGGCCGTAAGCATCGAATCCACCAAGACGCTGAGCAATTTTGTAACCGATGTTACCAGCGTTGATGTCAGGGAAGATAAATGTGTTTGCATGTCCTGCAACTTTTGAATCCGGGCATTTTGTCTGTGCAACACGCGGAGATACAGCAGCATCAAACTGAAGCTCGCCATCGATAGCCAGATCCGGGTTAGCAGCTTTTGCTTTTGCACAAGCGTTACGCATTTTGTCAACATCTTCACCTTTACCGGATCCAAGTGTTGAGTAGCTTAAGAATGCAACTTTCGGATCAATACCGAAAATCTTAGCACAATCAGCTGTCTCAAGAGCGATCTCTACCAGATCATCCTCAGTCGGTTTAATATTGATTGCGCAGTCACCCATTGCCAGTACTTCGTTGTCACCTGTAGCAGCCGGACGAACAAGGATGAAGCAGGATGATACGATTTTGTTGCCTGGTTTTGTTTTGATAAGCTGAAGAGCCGGACGAACGGTATCAGCTGTAGAATAAGTAGCACCACCAAGTAAGCAGTCAGCAACGCCCATTTTTACAAGCATTGTACCGAAGTAGTTACCATGAGATAATGCTTCGCGGCACTGCTCCTCTGTCATTTTACCTTTACGAAGTTCAACCATCTGTGCAACCATCTCATCCATGCGGTCATATTTTTTCGGATCGATGATCTCTGCACCGTTGATATTGTAGCCTGCTTCTTCAGCAGCAGCTCTGACTTTTTCTTCATTACCAACTAAGATTGGTTTTAAGAATGTACCTGCAAGCAGACGGGAAGAAGCTTCCAGAATACGTGCGTCAGTTCCCTCAGTAAAAACGATTGTACGAGGATTCTCTTTTAATTTCTGTATTAATTTGTTGAACATTGGTTTTGTTTACCTCCATTAATAATTTAATATACTCGTCATTTCTATTGTAAACGTTTTGCCTTAAATTGCAAGGAAAATGCTGATTGTTTTGTAGAAAAAAACGAATATTGCGGGAGAAGTTTCGTAATGTTCGCTTTTTAACGCACAAATCCTTATTTTGCAAAAGTATCAAAGCTCAAAAAGGGATGCGGTGACAGGCTCTCCAGGAGCAAGCGTCAGAATATTGGAATCTTCTACGTCGCAGATCAGATGCTTCAGTGTCAGGATATTTCCAGGAACGGTTTTGCAGTTAAATCCAAGATAACCGGAAACTTTCTCTGCATATTGTGCTACTGGATTTATGTCATAGCATCCGGTGTCTATGATTGTCAGTGTGTGATATCCTGCGTACATAGTCTGAAAAATCAGATCACGCATTTCAGGATCGTACTGTTTGGATAACAATTCATATTGCTGCAGGATGGCTTCTTTGTCCAGTGTCCATCCGCGGGTCAGATAAATGGAATCTGTTTCGGTCTGCTTACGACTGGTTCGCGGTTGTCTGCAGAGCAGTTGGTTGATACAGTCGTCAAAACGGGGGATACGCAGCAGGGGGTGGTCACTGACAAGACCTGCGGTTCCATTTCCGCAGAGTCCGAAGGTCAGCAGTATTTCATCCTGATCCTGCAGTGTATCAATGTAATGCTGGAGAAGCTGGTTCAGTTTTTTCGGTGTATTGTGAAGTCCCCGTTCTATCCAGATGATTGGGAGATCAATCCCTGTCTGTTTTAAAATATGATTAATCTCATCTGCAAGCATGGAGCAGGAGATGAGGGTGCGTTTTTTGGTTTCCATAAAGACCTCCTGTTGTGGGGTTATTATCTGTATCGTACCATAAATGAAATAAATATTATAGTTTTTGTATAAAAAAGCTTGCATTTTAGTTTTATATCCGTTATAATAGCACTTGCGTTAAAGACGTATGCGCCTTTAGCTCAGCTGGTAGAGCAGTAGACTCTTAATCTATTTGTCCAGGGTTCGAATCCCTGAAGGCGCATTACATGAGGTCATCCATATGGATGACCTTTTTGAATAGGATGACAGGGATTCGGTCTCCGTATAAGGCATCTCAGAATAATCTGAGATGCTTTTCTTAGTATATGGGGAGTTAGAACCGTGTATCTTTTGTAAGAAATGTAAAAAAGGTGAGTAGTTTGTTTTGTAAAGAAAGAGAGTGAGAAATATGACAGAGCTATTGATAAAGCTATTTGTAAAAAATAGTAAAGATACGAAGGATGTAAAAGTCCGCCTGGCTTATGGGAATCTGGCGGGAATCGTTGGGATTTTGTGCAACGTATTGCTGTTTGTTGGAAAATATCTGATAGGAACGATATTTGGTTCTATTGCGATTGCAGCAGATGCGGTGAACAACTTAAGTGATGCGTCAAGTAACATTGTCAGTCTGCTTGGATTTAAATTAGGCTCAAAAAAAGCAGATGAGGAGCATCCGTTCGGACATGCTCGTTATGAGTATCTGGCGGGACTTGTGGTCTGTGTCATTATCGTAGCCATCGGATTGTCTCTGGCAAAAGAAAGTATTTTAAAAGTCATTCATCCATCTGAGGTGGATTGTAATCTACTGATGATTATTGTATTACTTATTTCTATTTGTGTAAAATTGTGGATGAGTATTTTTAACAAGAAAATTGGTATGAAAATTGAATCTGATACGTTGATCGCAACAGCGGCAGACAGCAGAAATGATGTGATTTCCACGTCAGCAGTTGTAGTTGCAACCATTTTATGTAAAGTAACAGGATGGAATATTATTGATGGTATCGCCGGTATCGGTGTGGCAGTATTTATTTTGTATAGCGGTATTGGGTTGATCAAAGAAACGTTAAGTCCTCTGCTTGGAAAAGTTCCGGCAGCAGAATTTGTCAATCATATTACGGAGAAAATCCAGTCTTATCCGGGCGTAATAGGTGTGCATGATCTGATGATCCATGATTATGGTCCGGGCAATTTGTTTGCCACGGTGCATGTGGAATTTCCGGCAGAGACACCGGTTATTGAGGCGCATGAAGTCATGGATGAGATTGAGCGTAATTTTCAGGAACAGGAGCATATGATCCTGACCATCCACTACGACCCGATTGTGGAGGAAAGTGAGGAAGTGGCAAAAATCCGAGCTTTTGTCAGTCAGGCGGCCAAAGAGTTTGATGAGAGACTTTCCATTCACGAAGTTCGTCTGGTTCCGGGAAATGAGTCCAGCAATGTAATTTTTGACTGTGTAAAACCGGCTGGATTTAAAATCAGCGACAGTGAGATAACATCCTATCTGCAAAAACGTGTGACAGAATGGAATCCGCGCTATCGCTGTGTAATCAAAGTAGAGCAGAGTTATGTCTGAGTAATCCTTAGTCTATAATTTCAACTTCAATCTGGGTTACAAAGTCATCTGTATTTTTTTCAATAAAACTATTTACCACGTCATATTCGATGTACAGATTGCTGGTTTTCAGGTGATGTTCCTTTTTATAATTTAGTATTCGCTTGTAAGTCTCACCAATCGTATTCCAGTGACCGATGTGATAAGCTGTCAGATATTTTCCAGCAGGAAGTATCTGGCAGTTTTTGATTGCTGGTTTCTGTGTCATGAGCAGTGCAACGTTATCATAAGCATCGTAAATGCCGTGCTCCACATTTTTCCCATATTGAAAATAAGCAATATCGTAATCCTGATAAGGATTGTTGTTTTGCAGCTGTGTAATTAATTCATTGAGTTTTTTTGAAAATGACTGGGTGGAAGATGGATCTGCTTCTTTATAAAGGTAATAATATTGTGGATAAGTATTTATTTCAATCATGGAAAAATCGGTTTGTTCGGCAATTTTTATCTTCTTTCGCTGCTGCTGCATCCATTTTTTCATAGCCTGTAGTTTTTTTATCTGTTGTGTAATCTGACTTTCTCTTTCGAGAAAAATTTGTTGAAAAAGTTCCGGGTTTCGCTGTGATATATAAGTTTGAATTTCCTTTAAAGGCATGTCGAGATCACGCAAAACCAGAATGGTGTTTAGAATCTCAATCTGATCAATAGAATAGAAGCGGTATCCTTTTTCATTCAGATGTTCTGGTTGAAACAGACCGATATCATCATAGTGAAAAAGTGTATGTTTGGTGATTCCCATCAGTTGAGCCAGTTCTCCGGTAGTCAGATAATCTTTGCGTTCCATATAATTAAATTCTCCTGTTTTGTAAAAAAATATAGTGTAAAAATCTGCTTGACTATAGGGTTACCCTATACTGTATGCTGACATATGTCAAGAACGAAACGATTTAAAAAGAGCATTCGTAAATTGACATAGTATGCTCAGGCTCACTGTTTGTGGCAGATAGAATCATGATTTAGTAGAAAGTAATTTAGAAAGCAGGTGTTTTTATGAGTATGTCTTTGAATCAGGAGTTTACTCCTTTAAAATTATTGCGATTTGCAGCACCTTCCATCATTATGATGATATTTATGTCAATGTATACGATCATTGATGGAATGTTTGTATCACGTTTTGTGGGAAGTAATGCATTATCTGCAACTAATATTGTGTATCCGGTTGTGAATATTATGATTGCAATTGCAACGATGCTGGCAACTGGTGGAAATGCGATCATCAGTAAATATCTTGGTGAAGGAAAAAAGCAAGAAGCCAAAGAAAGACTTACCATGTTTGTTGTAATTACATTAATTGTCAGTGGGATAATTATGCTGGTTACACTGTGTTTTTTAAATCAGATTTGTTATATGCTTGGCGCTACCGATGAATTACTGATGTATTGCAGAAATTATCTTATGATTCTTGCAATTTTTACCCCGGCCTGTATGCTGCAGTCTTTGTTTCAAAGTTATCTGGTAACGGCAGAGCGTCCGACACTTGGGTTGATTCTGATCATATTAGCAGGAATTTTAAATGCAGTGTTGGATTATGTGCTGATTGTTCATTGTCATCTGGGAATCAGCGGTGCCGCACTTGCAACCGGAATCGGACAGTCGATACCGGCAATTGCAGGTCTGCTCTTCTTTTTCACAAATAAAAAGGGACTTTGTTTTACACGGTTTCGAGTGAAGATTGGAGATTTTTTGCATGCATGCTATAATGGCTCTTCCGAAATGGTATCTCAGTTGGCAGCAGCTATTATCACGTTTTTATTTAATTCAGTTATGATGCGGTTGGCCGGTGCAAATGGTGTGGCTGCCATCACGATCATTTTGTATGGAGAATTTTTATTTAATTCATTTCATCTTGGTTTTGCTGTTGGAATTGCTCCGATTGTCGGTTTTCAGTATGGTGCACAAAATAAAACTCAGCTGAAACGTATCTATAAGACAACTTTTATTTTTGTAATTGCATCATCTGTTGCAATCACTGTGGTTGCTGCATTTTTGGCAAAACCAATTGTTTCGATATTTACAAAGGATCCGGGAACATGGGAACTGGCCTCTGTAGGATTTCAGATTTTTGCGATAAATTTCTTGTTTAGTGGAGTTAACATTGCATCTTCTGGATTTTTTACCGCTTTGTCCAATGGAAAAGTATCTGCTCTGATTTCTTTTTGCAGAACATTGCTTTTTACCGTTTTATTTTTAATTGTGCTGCCACGCGTATGGGGCTTGAACGGCGCATGGATCGCGATTCCTTCCTCGGAACTGTGTACCTTAGTTCTGTCAGTCTGTATGCATGTGAGATATTTTATAAAAAAGAGTGAAAAAAATTATATTTTAGGATAAAATGAAATGGATGTTATAAATGAAGGGGATAAGGAGGACGCCGTAAAATGGCAATCCATGTAAAAAGCGAAATTGGAAAATTGAAAAAAGTAATGCTTCACAGACCAGGGCAGGAGCTTGAGCATTTGGTTCCGGAAGATCTGGAGCGGCTTTTATTTGATGATATTCCATATTTAAAAACAGCAAAAATCGAACATGATATGTTTGCAGAAATCATGCGGGGACAGGGAGTGGAAGTTGTATATCTGGAAGATATGACTGCAGATGTGCTGAAAAATCCTGAGAAAAAAGAGCAGTTCGTCCGTGAATTTATTTCAGAGGGAGGTGCTTCTTCAGCAAAAGTCCGTGACCAGCTATATGAGTATCTGATAAATATTTCAGATGAAAAGGAACTTGTACTAAAGACTATGTCTGGAATCAGGGCTTCTGAATTAAATGTAAAATTGAGTTGCCCACTGGTAAGTCTGGTTAAAAAAGAAAGTCAGTTTTTACTGGATCCGATTCCAAATCTCTATTTTACGAGGGATCCTTTTGCCTGCATCGGAAACGGTGTTAGTCTGAACAGAATGTATTCCCGGACCAGAAGAAGAGAGACACTTTACGGAAAATATATTTTGAAATATCATCCGGATTTTGCCGGAAAAGTACCGTTTTACTATGATCGTGATATGGATTTTGCCATTGAAGGCGGAGATATCCTGAACTTGAGCAATAAGGTGATCGCAATCGGAATTTCACAGCGTACCACACCGGAAGCTATTGAACTTCTGGCACAGAATATTTTTGCATGTGAGACGTCGGAGGTTGAAACAATTATTGCCCTTGATATTCCATCTGTGCGGGCGTTTATGCATCTGGATACGGTATGTACACAAGTGGATTATGATAAATTTACGATTCATCCTGGCATTATGCAGACATTGCGTATTTTTGAAATCAAGCCGGGAAATCAGAAAGGGCAGCTGAAGGTAACCGAATCTGATGCGATGCTTTCTGATATCCTTGCAAAATATCTGGAACTGGATAAAGTGACACTGATCAAATGCGGTGGCAAAGACAGGATTGCTTCTGAGCGTGAACAGTGGAACGATGGTTCCAATACCCTTTGTATTGAGCCGGGAAAAGTTGTCGTATATGATCGAAACTATGTGACAAATGAGATTTTACGTCAGCATGGTATCGAGGTACTGGAAATGGCAAGTTCGGAGTTGTCCAGAGGTCGTGGTGGCCCACGCTGTATGAGTATGCCACTTGAGCGGGCAGAGTAATTATAAGTCTACTTTCTAAATAATATAAAGAGAAAACCATTCACATTTCTTTTTGTTTGAGCTATGATAATAAATAGCACAAAGAAAGCATGAGAAGTGTCAATGGTTTTCTTTTGATTTATGAGGAGTAAAAAATGATCAGAGAAATTAATGTAAAAGAATTAACTGACAACATCAGTGAGATGTGTATACAGGCAAATCACTACCTGTCACCGGATATGGATGCGTGCATGAAGCAGGCTGTCGAGACAGAGAAGTCAGAGCTTGGCAAAAAAATCCTGAACCAGCTTCAGGAAAATCTGGAAATTGCGGACAAAGAGATGATTCCAATCTGTCAGGATACGGGAATGGCAGTTATTTTTATGGAAATTGGACAGGATGTACATTTTGTGGGCGGTGATTTTGAGGAAGCGGTCAATGAAGGTGTGCGTCGTGGTTATGTGGATGGATATCTGAGAAAATCCGTGGTAAAAGATCCGCTGATCCGTGAAAATACAAAAGATAATACACCGGCAATTCTGCATACAAAAATTGTCCCGGGTGATAAAGTAAGAATAACTCTCGCACCGAAAGGATTCGGCAGTGAGAACATGAGCCGTATTTTTATGCTGAAACCGGCAGACGGTATCGAAGGTGTGAAAAATGCGATTCTGACTGCAGTCAAAGATGCAGGTCCGAATGCCTGTCCGCCAATGGTTGTGGGCGTTGGTATCGGTGGAACTTTTGAAAAATGTGCGCTGCTTGCAAAACAGGCTCTGACCAGACCAGTTAATGAACATTCCGATATTCCATATGTCAAAGAAATGGAAGAAGAGATGCTGACAAAAATCAACCATCTTGGAATCGGACCAGGTGGACTAGGTGGTACAACTACAGCGCTGGCAGTAAATATCAATACTTATCCGACACACATCGCAGGACTTCCTGTGGCAATCAATATCTGCTGTCATGTCAACAGACATGCGGTGAGAGAACTGTAAGACAGGAGGTTTTATTATGGATAAACATATACATACACCAATTACAGAAGAAATAACTGCTGACTTAAAAGCAGGCGATTACGTTTATATCACAGGAACACTTTACGTGGCCAGAGATGCGGCACACAAACGCATGATGGAAGTACTGGATGAAGGAAAAGAACTTCCAATTGATATCAAAGACTGCACGATTTATTATATGGGACCGTCTCCGGCCAGAGAAGGACGACCAATCGGTTCTGCCGGTCCGACGACCGCAAGCCGTATGGACAAATACGCTCCGCGTCTGTTGGATCTTGGCGAAAAAGCCATGATCGGAAAAGGTAAACGTACCAAAGAAGTCATTGATGCAGTCATCCGAAACAAAGCAGTTTACTTTGCAGCTATCGGCGGAGCAGGCGCATTGCTTTCAAAATGTATCAAAAAATCCGAGATTGTATGTTACGAGGACCTTGGTGCAGAGGCAATCCGCAAGATTGAAGTCGAGGATTTCCCGGTTATCGTAGTCGTAGACTCCGAGGGAAATAATCTGTATGAAACTGCCATCAAAGAATTTGCGGTAGAAGATTAAATCTATTTAAAAATTTAATATATTAAGACGAAATCGAAAAATTTTTTCTCATTCGCTAGACGTTCACTACCTTCATTTCACTACGGTTTCATCGCGCTCGTTCTCACCTTCGATAAAAGCTGGTCGGTTTCCACTCGCGCAAAACCTTGTGAAAATCAGTCGTTCACTCAATCGCTCATTGAGGAAAGATTTTTCGATTTCGTCATTTTATTTATGGAAAGCGTTTAGTTTGATATAGATATATGTGAAAATAATGGATGATGTTTTTATGTAGAAATTTTCAATATGTAAATAGAGAAATCAGAGATTACTTCTGCGACTAGCGGTTGCAGAAGGAGTCTCTGATTTCTTTTTATAAAAAAATTAAGAAATTCATACATTTTTTTCACGGTTTTATTTCTTAAAATATTAACATCTCAGATTAGAAAAATTTATAATATATGTAATCTGATCCGTTATAAAAAGAAAAACACAGGAGGACTGACGGTGAAAAAAAAATTCAAACACAAAAAACTGGTGATTGTGCTGGTTATCATTGTAGCAGCAATCATTGTGCTGGTTGGCGTAGCCAAACGAAAGTTAAACAGTGTAGCAGAGGCGACAAACATTGTACAGTTGGAAAAAGTAGATAAACGTGACCTGTCCGATTTTATATCTCTGACAGGAACGGTAAGTGGTGAAACGAAGATCAATTATTCTTCTACAGCTGCGACTGAGATCAAAACTATAAATGTTCAGGTTGGAGATGTTGTAAAAGAAGGCGATGTGATCGCAACTCTGGATAAAGATTCTATTCAGAAACAGATTGATGTACTGGAAAAATCCCTGTCAAATGCAGCTGCATTAAAGCAGAATGAAAGCAATCAGAATCAGCGTGCCCTTGAGCGTGCCAAAGAAGATCAGAAAAATCAATTAGCACAGGCAAATGACAGTATAAATAATGCAGAAGCTGCGTATAGAGCAGCACAAAATACTGTAAATTCATTAAATAACCAGATGAAATCTGTATCAGATCAAATAAATGCGGCATCCGATGAAGATACTAAAGCAGCACTTCAGGAAAAACTTTCTGATCTTCAGGATCAGCTTTCCAGTGCAAAAAGTGATCTTACATCTGCAGACAGTGCCCGCAAAGAAGCAAAAAACAATTATACGAGCGTAAAATCTTCCACCGATGATGCGATTTATTCTGCTCAGAGCAGTATTGAATCTGCAAAATATAATCAGACGGATGACAGCGATACACAGACACAGCTGGATCAGTTGAGAAAACAACTGGATGATTGTACGATCACAAGCAAAAGTGCAGGTATTGTTACTGCAGTCAATGTTTCTGTCGGTGATGTAAATACAGCAAATGCTACGTTAGTAACAGTAGAAAATAATACTGACATGATCGTGAATGCAAGTGTAACAGAAAAAGATATTCTGAAACTGCAGGAAGGTATGAAAGCGATCATTACCTCTGATGCGCTGGATGATCAGGAAATCAATGGCGAGATCATTAAAGTAGTAAAAGTATATAATGCTTCCCAGCCGACGACGGAACAAACCGGACAGGAGACTTCCGGTGCAGCCAATACCGGCGGATTTTCCGTACAGATCAAACTGGATCACTGTGATCTGATCAGTGGTATGAGTGCAAAGGCCAAAATCGTTCTGACAGATCGTGAAAATGTCCTGTCCGTACCGTATGATCTGGTGCAGCAGGATGAGGATGGAAAAAATTATGTACTCTGTGCGGAAGAAAATAAAGATGGCACTTATACAGCTGTAAAGAAAAATATCACAGTTGGTGATGAGATTAATTATTATACAGAAGTGACCGGTGGTGACCTGAAAGCAGGAGATTACATTATCATGGATTACTCTATATCCGAAGGAGATACTTTCCAGGGAGAAAGAGGAAGTGATGTAAGTGAAACGGAAGATGGCGGTTCTACAGGTATGAGTTCCGAAGTAACTGCGGATTAATCATGGAGGTTTTTATACATGTCAAATGAAACTATGATCCGCATGGAACAGATCGTGAAGACATATTACATTGGCCAGCCAAATGAATTGGAGATTTTGCACGGAATCAATCTTGATGTCAAAAGAGGGGAATTTGTTTCCATTGTAGGAGAATCCGGTTCCGGAAAAAGTACGCTGATGAATATTATGGGTATTCTGGATCGTCAGACTTCCGGAAACTATTTTCTGGAAGGCGAGGATGTCAACAGCATGGATGATACCGTGCGAAGTGTCATGCGGAATAAAAAAATAGGGTTTGTATTTCAGAATTTTAATCTGATTCCGAGAGCAAATGCGTTAAAAAATGTAACGTTGCCTTTGATGTACAGTGAACACCGTCCGAAAAATGCAAAAGAAATCGGTATGCAGATGTTAGAACTGGTGGGAATGGCAGACCGTGCCACGCACCGTCCAAATGAGTTGTCCGGTGGACAGAAGCAGAGGATTGCCATTGCCCGGGCGATGATCAATGATCCATCGATCATTCTGGCAGATGAACCGACAGGTGCGTTGGATTCCCAGACAGGTCATATGATCATGGATATTTTTCACAAGCTTCATGAAGAACAGGGAAAAACAGTTGTACTGATCACGCATTCAAAGGAATTGGCTGCAGAGACTGAGAGAATTGTCACATTAAATGATGGTATGATCGTATCTGACAGCAAAAAAACAGAAAAAGGCTGTGATTTGTCAGGTCATCACAAGATGAATGATGGATGCGATAAGCCGGAAATCGGAGAGGGGGGAACGCTATGCTGATAGAAAATATTAAAGAAGCCTTCCAGAACCTTCTTTCTAATAAAATGCGTTCCCTGCTGACTATGCTTGGAATCATCATCGGTATTTCTGCGGTTATCACGATCACGACCATCGG
>CAKREL010000041.1 GCA_934317205.1 uncultured Eubacterium sp. | reverse complement strand
TTCTCATAAATGTCAAAGATGATCAGATGTCCTACCTGGTGTCCGGCCAGCTGATTACAGATCTCGCTTCCGATGGAACCGCCGCCTCCGGTAACCATAACTGTCTTTCCTTTGACATAACCAAGGATTTCGTCCAGATTGACCTTGATCGGATCACGACCGAGCAGATCTTCGATTTCTACGTTTCTCAGCTTGGAGACATTTACCTCGCCATTTAGTAACTGATATACACCAGGTACTGTCTGGATCTGACAGTCTGTCTCTTTGCAGATTTCCAGGATTGCTTTGATGTCTTTTCTGTCTGCGGATGGCATTGCCAGAACGATCTTGTTGATCTTGAATTTCTCCACATTTTCCAGAATTTTGTCACGGCCGCCTGCGATGTTGATACCATCCAGGTATTTGCCCCATTTGCTCTTGTTGTCATCGATGAGGACACACACTTTGTCAGTCAGATAGTAACTGCTGCGATATTCGCGAAGCAGCACCTGCCCGGCTGCGCCTGCACCGATGATCATAATGTTTTTCGGTTCTCCGGCTCCCTCCGGATCTCCATGCATGAGATTCCAGCGACGGAGCAGCCGGTAAGTCATTCGAATTGCTGCAGTAGCACCGAATGTCAGTCCCCATCCTACAAAGTAAAAAGAAAACGGCATCGGGATGATGCTGATGGAAAATACTACATCAGTAACAACTGCTGCGATCAGGGAAGCAACGCAGGTACGAAGTACTTCTGAGATTCCGGCGTAAGTCCATACGCTGCGGTACAGTTTTGCCACGATATAGGCTGCAACGGTCACGATTGCTGCCAGCGCAATATAATATCCATATCCTACCAGATATTGCTCCGGGATTTTGGAATAGCGCATATCAAAACGTAACAGTAAAGCCAGTCCATATGCAATTATTACGGAAAGGATATCCGCAATCATTATCATAAGCTTTTTTTTCATACTCAATCTTCTTCTTTCAATTTCTTTCTTCTTATTCGCCCTTATCTCTTATGTCTGCTTCCTTTTCTGTCACGAGCTTTGTTGTTTTTGCTGAACTGTTCCAGTTCTTTGTCCAGAGGGATCACTGCCAGAACACCTGCTTCCAGGTATTTCTCAATGTCATCCTCATCCTGAATACGGTCATTGACCAGGAATTTCACGGTATAGATACCACCAACCAGTACAAGGCCAAGTAAGATACCGATAGCCAGGTTTTTGGTCATACCATTATCTACCGGCTCATCTGCGATTTTCGGCTCTGCGATAACGGTTGCCGGGTTTGTCTGAGTGATCTCTGCCATCTGCTCAGATGTCTTGGTAGTCATCGTCTCTGCAATGGTATATGCCACGTCAGGATCTGCGTTTGTGGCAGAAATCTCAAGGATTCGTGTGTTGTCCTGTACTTTGACGTTGACCATAGAAGTAATCTCTGCAGTTGTCAGTGTGAGATGATTCTGCTCCTGAACAGCTTTGGCTACTTCCTCTATAACTGCATCACTGGTAGCGATGACACTTAAATCCTCGATCAGCTGCGTACCGATCTGGAAATCAGAGGTTGATGTCGTTGCATTATTTGTCGCTGTATCAGAAGTTCTTGAAAGTATCAGCAGCATGGATGAAGACTGATACATCGGAGTCTGCAGCATCGTATAAGTCAGAGCCAGCACTCCGCCAATGATCGCTGCGATCAATAAAGTTTTCCACTTTCCAATCAGATAGGAGAACAGACTGAGGAGGTCGATCTCCATCTCTTTTTCTTCTTTTATATTTGTCTCATTCATTGTCTAAGTTTCCTTTAACTGTGCCTTATTCGTCTATATCGTTGCCGTAGCCATAACCATAGCCGTAGCCATAACCATAGCCGTATTTCTTCTTCTTGGTATCTGCCTTGTTCAGTACCACGCCAATGAAGTTCGGGTTGGCTGTGATCAGCTGCTCCTTTACGATCTGTGCCGCTTTACGGCTGACAACGTTCGGGGAAATGATCATGGCAACTGCGTCTGCGCATTTTGCAATGATCGCTGCATCTACAACCACACCAAGTGGTGGCGGATCGATAATGACATAGTCAAAGGTCTGCTTCATGCCTTCGATCAGAGTCTCAAATCTCTCTTTGCTCAACAGCTCTGCCGGATTCTTCGGAAATCTTCCGGTTGGAATCAGATACAGATTTTTGATATTGGTTGAATAGATAATTTCGGAGGCCGTATTTTTACCTGCGAGATAATGGCTGAGTCCTGTCTGGGAAGTATGGAATCCCATGTTTTTGGCCAGATCAGAGTTTCTCATATCTGCATCAATATACAGCACGCGGCTTCCGTTTTCTGCCATCATTTTGGCGAGATTGTAGGTGACGGTTGATTTTCCATCGTTGGAAGAACAGCTCGTAAACATGAGGACCTTATTTTCTACTCCGGTAAATTCAATGTTGGTACGAAGTCTTCGGTATACCTCTTTCATAACAGGAGACAGTGTCGTCTTTTCATTTAACGTCAGTTCTTGCATCTGTTATGCTCCTTTCCACTTCTTTTTCCTTTTTTTCCATTTTTATCTGTATGTTTGATCTATCTGCTGCTTCAGGATAATGAACGGTGCATCTCATATCCGGCAAATAAACGCTCTGGATTGATACGGAATAATGTCTCAGCCGTATCTTCTCCAAACTTGCTGCCAATCTGCTTTATGGCTTCTTCCATGTGAACGTTACGCTGACCGGTATTGTGTGCATCGCTGGCTACAAAATCGATAAGTCCGGCTTCCAGTGCCTTCATACAGTATCTTTTTGCTTTAAATCCGCTTTTTCCTATGACACTGTCACAGTTGATCTGTAGTTTTGCTCCTGCTTCTTTTAATTCTGTCAGGAGATCCATGTCTTTCAACAGACACTGATAGCGCTCGATATGCGCCATGATCGGGATCAACTCTTCCTTGCGCAATGCATTGACCACATTCATCAGCGTTCCGAATTTCATCTCATATCCAAACTCAGTCAGTACAGCTTCTCCTCCCGGCATGCGATAACTGTCATCCGGTCCGATTCTGCGCATCATATGCGGATCAGCATAATACTCACAGCCCAGATAAAAATGCATATCCGGAAACTGATCGGCGAGTTTTTCATATATGCTGTGAAATACAGCAGCTTTTTCTTCCTGGGGTACTTCGAACATGCCGCGTCTGTAATGCGGAGTGAATACAATATGGCGTATTCCCTGGTCATGCTCGCTTTGTACTAATTGTAATGTCTCCTGCAGACTGCCGGATCCATCATCGACACCCGGAAGGATATGGTTGTGTATATCCCAGTATCCTGTCATAGATTGTCACTCCTTGTCATAATAATCAAACATATTTATGATATATATTTTTAGTCTGATTGTCAATGTACAAATCTACACACTTCTCCCGCTTCCACCTATTTTTATTTGTGCATTAAGTCCCATTTTACCCCCCCCCCGAGGGTTTTTGTCAACTTACTTGCCCCCCTTGTCTTTCCTGATCTTTTCACAGTTTCTATTAAAAAAGGAACCTCATTTTTCAACGAGATTCCTTTTTTGTAATGTGTACTTCTCTATAAACTGTATTTTTATCAATACATTTATTATTTCAGCGGATATTTCTCTGTCAGGGCATCTACGATGGCACGGGCTTTTGCCACACCTTCATCGCCTTCTTTGATGACCAGAGAGATTGCTTCTGCAATCTGATCCATATCCTCTGCATTCATTCCTCTGGATGTGACAGACGGTGTTCCAAGGCGGATACCGCTTGTGACAAACGGAGATTTCGGGTCGTTCGGGATAGTGTTTTTATTTGCTGTAATATGCGCCTCATCCAGAAGCTTCTCGATAGCTTTTCCTGTCAGGTCAAACGGTGTCAGATCAACCAGCATCAGATGATTGTCTGTGCCATCAGATACGATCTTGATACCACGGTTCATCAGACCTGCACAAAGTGCCTGTGCATTGTCTATAATTCCCTGCTGATAAGTCTTGAAGCTCTCCTGCAATGCTTCTTTGAAGCAAACAGCTTTGGCTGCGATGACATGCATCAGCGGGCCGCCCTGAATGCCAGGGAATACAGCTTTATTAAAGTTGAAATTATTCTTTTCCATGGATTCTTTGGAAACAAGGATCATTCCACCTCTCGGTCCACGCAGTGTCTTGTGTGTAGTTGTGGTAACTACATCTGCGTAGTGGATCGGGCTTGGATGAAGTCCTGCTGCTACCAGTCCTGCGATATGTGCCATGTCGACCATCAGATATGCACCGCATTTGTCTGCAATTTCACGAAAACGTGGAAAATCGATGGTTCTTGCATAAGCGCTTGCACCGGCAATGATCATTTTCGGTTTGCACTCCATAGCGATCTCTTCTACTTTATCATAATCGATGAAACCTTCGTCATTTACTCCATAAGGTACGATGTGGAAATAAGTTCCGGAGAAATTGACAGGGCTTCCGTGTGTCAGATGTCCGCCGTGATCCAGATTCATTCCCATAACTGTATCACCTGGCTGAAGCAGTGCGAACTGAACAGCCATATTAGCCTGTGCGCCGGAGTGCGGCTGTACGTTTACATACTCAGCATCAAATAATTCTTTTGCACGCTCGATTGCAAGGTTCTCTACGATATCCACACACTGGCATCCGCCATAGTAACGTTTTCCAGGATAGCCTTCTGCATATTTATTTGTCATGATGCTTCCCTGCGCTTCCATCACTGCGTCACTGACCCAGTTCTCGGATGCGATCAACTCGATATGGCTATTCTGACGATCCAACTCTGCTTCGATCGCTGCTGCTACATCTGCATCAACTACTTTTAATTCTTCTAAATTCATCACTTTTCCTCCTGCTGCATAGGTAATCAACTCTGTTGTCTGATGTTTTTTTATTCTGTCAGACAACTTAAGAGTTATCATAGCTTAGATTTTCATAAATTGCAAGCGTAAAGTATAAGAAGACAAGAAAGTGTGCTATCACACACTTACGCGAATAAAATCATCAATAGCACAGCTTTCTTGCCCGCGCCGAACACGCTTGCGAAGCAATAATTTCTTTTCGTGCGAGTGCGCATCGTTTGCACGAAGTGCTTTTGTTTGATAGGAAATTCATCGTAATTTCCTATCAAATAAGTGTGTTATCTGAAAATCCCACTTACAATGGCAGTTTTCTGCCAGTACAAGTGGGATTTTCGAGTAATAGGATTTAGTTGTTGTCTTTACCAGTATTTCTTATGCGTTTGCTGCAAGTTCTTTTCCTGCTGCTTCGCATGCTGCCTGTGCGTCTGCGTCCGGAGCTTCGTTTGCAATGATACCTTCTGCCACGATCATCTCAGCGCCTGCGCCTGTCATCTGCTCAACCCAGTTACGCATCCATTCGCCATCGCCCCAGCCGTAAGAGCCAAACAGCAGGATTTTTTTGCCGGATACGCTGCCAAGAATCTCCTCCACGAATGGCTCCATTGTGGACTCTTCTAACTGCTCAGCTCCCATGGATGGGCATCCAAGTGCGAATGCTTTTACATCTGCGATATCTGCTACGCCTGCGTTCTCAACCGGAATGATCTTTGCCTCAGCTCCTGCTGCTGTCGCACCATCTGCAACGCTCTGTGCCATGGATGCTGTATTGCCTGTACCACTCCAGTAAATAATTTTAACTTCTGCCATTTTTTTGTCTCCTTAATTTTAGCATTTTTTATTTTTTCTGTATGCAGGTCAGTATACCGTGTGTAACGCTTTCTGATCTGCTTACAGTTTCTAACATTTTGCCGCTATTCTAGCAGGCGATCTCCGGAATCTGCTTTCCTGCCATATATTCTAAGACAGCACTTTCTTTCGCATTGTCATAGGCGCGAAAAGTTGCTTTTGCCTGCTCTACGTCACCATATACTTTCCAGTAACCGGTATACTGGCTGTCTTTGCCCTCATGCCGGATAAATTCACGGACATCCTCCAGCGGATAACCGAGAAAGATTCCCATTTCATGAGGATAACTCTCCATCCCCTGCGTCGATAATGAAACTCTTCTGCCGAGGTAATTCAGGCATTTTTCTGCCTGTGTACTGTCATACCCATACTGGATCAAAAATGAGGATACTTCCGGATCCTCCAGACATTGCTGTACTTCGTTTTCCCGGTAAACATACACGACAGCTCGGCCTGCTCCCTGACACAGACATTTCACCTGTATGTCAGTTTCACGAAACAAGGAGCGCACAAACCTCATATATGCTGCCGGAACGGTAAACATACTCGACATTTTTATATTTTTTAAAACCGGCGCGCAATGCAGGATGATCTGCATCGTAAGGCTCTCCGTTATTTTTCTGCTGGAAAGGCGGTTTAATACGGCTTCTGTTGGCATTTTTTATCCTCCCTGATATGTGAAATACTCCCCTTAAATGTCGACTTTAAAACCTATTTGGTTCTGAAGTTATGCGTACTGCTCTAAAATTCCGTTTAATGCGCTTGCACTGCTGCTGTGGGAACGCTCTACGATAATATTTTTGCGTTCTGCTTCTGCTACTGCACAATGTACCATCTTGTGAGAGACTGTGGATGTAAAGAGGATCAGCAAGTCCGGACATCCGATTTTGTTTTTCAGATCCGTTTTCATCTTGGTAAATACTTTTGCTTTGCATTTGTACTGCTTGCAGATCTGCTTGTACTGTGTTTCCATTCTCTCGTGTCCGCCAATAATAACTATACTCATGTTAGCCTCCTTCATCTTGTATTAGTTCATTCTAACCATTAGTTTTAAAAGAAAGCGGTTCCACCCGCCCGTATTTCTTTTCTTTCATTATATATTGCATCTGATATTCTGGTCATTTGCTCATATATCATTTGTATGTGGTTAGTATAAATTAACCCTCTTGATTCGTCAAGAGGGTTAATGATAATGATTTTTCATTAAATTCGTTTTTTAACTTCTTACATAATGACCGGATTTTCCACCATCTTTTTCCAATAATAAAATATCTCTGATCACCATGCCACGATCTACTGCCTTGCACATGTCATAGATGGTCAGTAATGCTGCTGATACAGCATGCAAAGCTTCCATCTCGATCCCGGTTTTTCCTGTAGTGCGCACAGAAGCAATTGCTTCGATTTCTGACTCTTCCGGATGCAGCTCAAAATGAATATCTACGCCGGTCAAAAGCAGCGGATGGCACATCGGAATGATCTCCCATGTCTTTTTCGCTGCCATGATGCCTGCCACCTGTGCAACGGATAATACGTCTCCTTTTTTTATCTTGCCATCTGTGATCAGTTGAAACGTTTCCGGCTGCATGCAGATACGTCCGGAAGCAATGCCGATTCGCTTCGTATCTGCTTTTTCGGATACATCCACCATTTTGGCTCTTCCCTGTTCATTGATATGTGTTAATTCTGCCATAGATTTCTTGTCTCCTTACTTTCCAAAACCACAATTCGGGAAGGTACACATTTCACAATTCAGGCACAGTCCGCCCTCACCCAGATTTGCAATATCCTCAGCTGTAATCTCATCATTTGCCATTACACGTGGCAGCACCAGATCAAAAATCGTACGTTTTGCATACATTACACATCCTGGTAATCCGAGAATTGGGATGATTCTGCCGTCTGCCTCGTTTGTATAATAAGAAACAAGCATCATTGCTCCCGGAAGTACCGGTGCACCGTAACTTACAATTCTGGCTCCGGTTTCCATGATAGCGCCCGGTGTGCAGTCATCCGGATCTACGCTCATGCCGCCGGTACAGATAATCAGATCAGCTCCTGCTGCAATCTGCTTTTTGATCGCCTCTAAAATGTGTGCCTTATCATCATCTACATAAATCTGTGCAATCTCTTCTGACGGATACTCTGCCATTTTTTCGCGGATAACCGGGCTGAAGGTATCTTTGATCCTGCCTTTGAATACTTCGCTTCCGGTTGTAACGATTCCATATTTTTTCTTCTGATACGGTTTCAGTGTAAAAATCGGTTCCATACCGCCGGTCTCTCTGGCGTGCTCCATTTTTTCTTTCTCAATGATCAGTGGAATAATTCTCGTTCCGGCCAGTTTGTCTCCTGCATGCACCGGAAAATCACCATGTCTGGAAGCGATCATCATTTCACCGAGACTATTCACTGCTACTAATGCTTTTCTGTTTATTTTCAGCAAACCGTCAATATCTGCGATCAGCTCAATTTTTCCTTCTTTGATGCCGGATGGATGCATATGCTCTCCGGCACAGATGTCATACAAAATCTGTGCGGCTTCGTCTTCATGCCATTTTGTATCGTCCTTTTCCCAGACGTATAAATGCTCTTTTCCGACAGACAACAGCACCGGAATATCCTCCTTGGTTACTACATGTCCCTTGCGGAATACTGCATCTTTTGTCACTCCTTTGATGATCTGTGTAATGTCATGGCAGAGCACATGACCTACTGCCTCTTCTGTTTTAATCAGTTTCATAATATCCTAATATCTCCTAATTATTAATTACAGTGCACATTTTTCTGTCGTGAACGGATCATTCCATTCTTACGGTCACTTTCTGGCGCACTCAGCATCATTACCTAGTAAAATATCCAATCCATGCTTCAATGATGGCAATATATAATGCAAAGCCTCATCCACGGCTTTCGGGCTTCCCGGCAGATTAACGATGAGCGTCTCACCACGGATACCGGCCGCTGCCCTTGACAGCATCGCACGTTCTGTAATGGTCAGTGAATACTGCAGGATAGCCATGGGTATTCCTGGAACTTCCCGCTCGATCACGGCCTTTGTTGCCTCCGGTGTCACATCTCTCCTGGAAAAACCTGTTCCACCCGTAGTCAGGATCAACTGTATATCGTCTTCAGCCATGGCGATCATCTCATCCTGCAACTTCTGCTGATCATCCGGCAGAATTACTTTTTTTCGAATCGTATAACCATGCGATTCCATGATCTCTGCGATTTTCGCTCCGCTGAGATCTTCCCGCTCGCCCTGTGCACCTTTGTCACTGGCTGTAATAATCCCTACGTTCATATGTCGTACTCCTCGATCGTTTATTTCTCTATTTTGTCTTTCAAAAGTATAGCATACGAATACACAGATGTCACGGTATACAAAAACAGGACCGCTTTCGCGGTCCCGTTTTTGTATTTTATCTCATAGTAATATATCCACGATAGTTTGCAAGGTTGTTGCTTGGTGTATAATCTGCCACCGCTGCACTGCAAACATTGTGGTATGGTTTCAGGAATGGGAATGCATCCTGCTGAGCCCATGACGGTTTCTCAAGAGCTTTCATATCATCAACCATTACTTTATACCATCCGGACTGATTTTCGAACCAGATTTCAAGAACCCAATCCATTGCGCATCCATTGATATCTTTCTTTACTGCACTTGCAAGTACACGAGTACACTCAGGAGCTGCCTGAAGAATCGGAACTACTTTCTCAAATAACCATTTCTCGCCCTCTGCTTTGTCTACGCCTTCCGGGAAGCCAATCGTCATGTTGAAACGGTAGTTTGCACCATCTTCAATTGTGCGGCCTTTTCCTTTGAGATCTTTCTCCCACCACATTGGAAGGAATGCAAAGATAAATGGATTTCCTTCTGCATTGTTGGATTTACGTGCTGCATTTCCAGCATCTCCGTCGGAATCGATCTGTGCATCTGTATGAGCTGCTGCCGGGATCTGTCCCTGCCATACAAGTACGTCCATCGGGAATGTCTCAGCGATTGCTTTGATCTCCAGACGTGGATCAAGGTCACTTACTAACCAATGATGCTCTGTCAGCTGCATTCTTGCATATCCGAAACGATCACCCTGAGGCGGGATCGGGAAGGATGGGTAAAATGCATATTTTGTTACATACGGCTCAAACTGAGAGATGCTGTCCGGAATATGTACTTTATAAAGCCATCTCTGAAGCTTTGGTCTGTAGTCTTCGCTTACGCAGTCAACGTAAATGAGGCTTCTCATTGGTTCGAATTTGAAATCTGCCATCTCTAAATACCCTCTTTCTTAAATTTTTCCAAGTCTTAACATCTGTTATTTCTGTTTGGAAGGAGCAACTGTCGGCTCACATACAGCTGTATAGTATGCTTTACGTCTCTTGAACTCTTCATCTTTGTAAAGGTTCATCAGGCGGCCTTCGTTCTCAAAAATATCCTTTCCATGTAAAAATTTACCGGAAAGAATGTCATGAGCATGATGCTCTGTAGCCGGATCATATTTGAATTTGAATGCTCCGTCAACGATCTCCAGTGTTCCCTCAAGACCACACAGCTCACATACACAGTTTGTTGTACCCGGATAGATATAGAAATTGTTACCCTGGCAATGTGGGCATGCGCCTTCTTTTCCTTTCCAGAGAGAAGTGTTCTCAGATCCTTCTATCTGCATATCTTCATCAACGATCTGCTGTGCAGCATCTGCCAGGTTACGTCCGATCTCTTTCATACGCTCTACTTTGTCATCCTGCATGATAACGTCTTTGCACCATGAGAAGAACTCATTATTTACAACTTTCCATCCCGGACTTAAAGCAAACATTGCATGATCTGTCTCACAACGAACAGCCCAGTCAGATCCACCAATTCCAACGAATGACATTGCTTTCTGACGGAAGAGTCTCGGGTTGAGGCCTTCTTTGCCTGCTTCTTTCAGTTTTCCGTCCAGCATCATCATCAGACCTGTATCATGTCCCGGTCCCATACGGTCTGTGATAGTATGATATAAACCAGTTGCACCAGACTCAAAAATCGGATCTACAAAAAGTACACCATCTGCCTCAACAACTTTCTCATAGAAAGCTTTGAAATCATCCTGGCGGGAGCAGATCATTCCTTTACCCATTACAAGACCACGGGAACAGGCAACGCAACCTGAACAGTCCTGAATATCCCAGTCCATAAGGTGGATAAATTCAATTTCAGCACCTTTTTCTTTCGCTGCTTCCAGAGCGATACGACACATTGTATCATTGTTTCCGTTTTTTGTTCCAAGTGAAACACCTAAAATCTTCATACTTTTCCTCCTAAATTTTAAACACAATTTTAAACACGTAACCGCTGTGGTTTTACCATCTGACCAGTTACTGTATTATATTACAATCTTTTTTCTCTTTGTGTAAATTAATTATAAATTTATCTTATTTCTTAGTCAAATGTACATTTTGCATCAAAAAGGCCCGGGAGCTATCCCGGGTCTCTCACATCTCGTATATTTTTTAACAATAATTCACGAAAAATCCGTATAATTCCACTTTTGTTATGCAAAAAGTGGATTACTGATTTCTTGTACTGATTTTAATACACATGATTAAAATGCTGAAGCTCACAAAATTGCTTATCTCAGGAAACCATTGACAATCTGCTCTTCTGCCTCTTCTTCTGTCAGACCAAGTGTCATAAGTTTGATGATCTGCTCTCCGGCGATTTTGCCGATGGCTGCCTCATGGATCAGTGCTGCATCCAGATCATTGGCCTCCAGCTGCGGAATTGCAAGGATGCGTGCTTTATCCATAATAATTGCATCACATTCTGTATGGCCGCTGCATGGAGCATTTCCGATTATTCTGGAGTCAAATTTCTGGTAAGAATTGTCCTTTGCTACTGAACGGGAAATCACATCTGCACTGGCGCCCTCTCCGTTCAGGCTGACAGAATATCCGCTGACTGCACTTTGATCTCCGTGTGTCATCAGACGCTCACGAACGATTAATTTTGCACCTGCTGCCAGCTCTGCTTTTGTATCACGGTCGGTAGAATCCACACCTTTGATCTGGACCATTTCCATCTCCATGTAGCTTCCCTCTTCCATGTAAACTTCTGTGCCTGGATTCAGAATACGTTTTCCTTTTCCATCGCCAGCTCCATAATGCTTCTCTACGTATTTTACTTTCGCATTTTTTTCGATAAAGAAGCGGTGGATACCGTCATGCTCTGCATCCTGATCACCGCAGTTATCGATACCGCAGCCAGCCACAATGACCACGTCACTGCCTTCTCCGATATGAAAATCATTGTAAACCATCTCTTTCATACCGCTCTGGCTCAATACAACCGGAATGTGTACACTTTCGTTTACGGTACCCGGTTTGATATAAATGTCGATACCGCTGACATCTGTCTTGGATACAATATCAATATTTGCTGTTGTATTTCTGGCTGCCATCTGACCGTTTGCACGAATATTGTAAGCTCCTTCCGGAACGCCATGCAGATCAGCAACTTCTGCCAGAAGTCTTTTCTGAATCTCATCCATCATCTATCTATTCCTCGCTCTTTCCTGCATATTATATAATAATTTCTACTTGTTAAACTTGTCACACATATTGACAGCAGAAGATGTACCAAGTAACTGCGGTAAAATTTCTTCTTTCGGTCCGTGTTTTATAATCTGTCCTGCAGAGATCACAACGATTTCATCTGCAATATCAAGAATACGCTCCTGATGGGAAATGATCAGGATAGATCCGTCTTTTGTCTTCTCCTGCATACGCTCAAATACCTGGATCAGATTCTGGAAGCTCCACAGATCGATACCGGCTTCCGGCTCATCAAATACGGAAAGCTGAGTGCCTCTGGCCAGTACTGTAGCAATCTCGATACGTTTTAACTCACCACCGGAAAGGCTTGCATTTACCTCACGATTAATATAATCCTTTGCACAAAGTCCTACTTCAGACAGATACTGACAGGCATCTGCCGCACTCATTCTGCGACCTGCTGCCATACGGATCAGATCCAGTACCTGGATTCCTTTGAATCGTACCGGCTGCTGAAAAGCAAAGCTGATACCCATTTTTGCACGTTCTGTAATACTTTTTTCTGTAATGTCTTCGCCGTTAAATAAAATCTGACCGGAAGTTGGTTTCTCAATACCAACGATCAGTTTGGCCAGGGTGGACTTACCGCCACCGTTCGGTCCTGTAATGACCACAAACTTATTGTCATCAATTTTCAGATTAATTCCTCTGATAATCTCTTTTTGTGCTTTCTCGTCTGATACTTCAAAAGACACATTTTTCAATTCCAGCATTTTATTTCTCTCTTTCTGTTTTTTGTATTTTCTACTGAATCTTTCCCGAACTCCGGCAATATCTTTGCTTTCGGATTCCGGTTGCAATGTTTTTGTTATTTCCTAGCGATTTACTCGGTTTTTCAACAAACGCAAAGAGCAGTGAAAAGGTTTCCGCCCTTTCACTGCTCATGTTTTTTAATTAAAACGAACATTCTTTTTAGTCTAATGGTCTGCGCGGCATAATGATTGCTGCCAGAATATAAATCAGAAGTCCGCTTCCTGCTGCAAATGCAAGTACGACCCAGATCAGTCTGACGATAGTCGGATCAATGCCAAGGAACTCGCCAAGACCACCACATACGCCACACAATACTTTGTTATCATCTGATTTGTATAATTTTTTATTCATTCTTTATCCCTCTTTCGATTTACACGCACACATTCAAACCTGTATGGTTACTGAAAATCTCCTTGATTGCGAACAGTATCTCACATCTGATATATTTTACTATAGAAGTATTTTTTTAGCAAGAAAAATACTGTTTTTTAAACCAAATTTACTGTTCTTCCATGCATCTCTATTGCAACTCCCCGCTTTCAAAAAATTCCGGTCTGTGAAAATCCGGTTTCGGCACATCTACCGGTGAATAGCTTGCATAATGAATCTGCCCGGCATTGCCACCTTCACATACTTTGTAAAAGTTACAGGCAATTTTTGTACCGGATGTCTGTGGAATCGGACCACCAATTTCTTCCAGAAGCTGCAATGGAAGGAAGAAACGGATGCTCCAACGTTTTTCTTCCATCACCGCCTGCGGCTGACAAATTCTGATCTGCTCTTCTGTGAAAAACGTCCGGTCCGCACGCTCTGTCCCATACTGCATCAATGTAGCTCCGTTTGCATTCATTTCCACATTTACATATAACGGCGTATCGTCTGCCCAAAGAGACAAAAATGCCTCCATTCCGCTGTCCAGACTCACCGGATCGTTCATTTTGGTGTAAGTCCGAAGCGGGTCTTTTTCTTCACAGGTCATTTCTACCAGGAAACCATGATCTTTCCAACAGGCAATTTTTCCATACGTTGTTGGAATTTCTTTTGTCCCCCATAAAAGATGTGTGATTTCAAATGTTTCACACTGTGCAAATTGTTCTTTTTTGTCTATGATTTTTATATTCATTCTTTATTGTCCCCCGATCAATACTTTTTTCCCATCAAATGCAAATCCATAATGATGAATCTGCTCCGGTTTTATATGAAGCTCCGACAACTCCGCATCATACTGTTTTTCCTGAATCTGCATTAATGCCGCCTGCACTGTTTCCTGCAAAGATTCCTCTTCTTCCGGATCATGCACTTTAAATTCCAGCACATACGCCTGTTCTGCGAAATCTCGCGGAATCAGCATCACATCATATCTGCCATATCCGCTTTCACGATTAGATTTCAACACATACCGGTCCCGAAGTTCTGCCAGCAATCCAAGTACAAATCTTTCTGTACTATTATCAGTATAACATTGCTGTTCCATAAACTCAACGATACCTTTTCTTTTTCATTTATTATGTTCCAGATGCATTTTCTACATTTTGCACATATACAATAATATTCTAAAACTTTTAGGAAAGGAATCTGCTATCATGAATAATGAAAAATTAGAAAATCTCCTGAATCTGGCACTGAATGCCACACTGGAAGAACGGGAAAAATCCCTGGAACTGAATATTGGATATGATACTGCTTCCCGCAGCTGGGAAGTGATTGTGAAAGCCTCCGGCGGCTTTGATACGCTTCTGGAGCTTTTTCCACAGATTACTGTCAAACCGTTATTAAATGGATACGGAATTCTGACAGTACCTGCCGCTCTCCTGGATGCCTTATCAGAACGCCCGGAAATCGAATATATGGAAAAGCCAAAACGGCTCTTTTTTGCTGTCAATAGCGGGCGATCGGCTTCCTGTATCACGCCACTTCAGACAGCTCCCAATACTATCTCATCATTACAACCTATTCCAGATGTAAGTACAGTTCCTTCCACTTTATCAGATACTGCAAGGCATCAAAATACTCAGCTAACAAATCCAGAACAAAACAACCTCTATGGCTCCGGTATCCTCACCGCCATCATCGATTCCGGTATTGACTACGCCCACCCGGATTTTTGCAATGCAGACGGCACCACCCGGATCTTTGAACTATGGGATCAGAGCCTTGACCGGATTTTCACGCAAGCGGAAATTAACGAAGCTCTGCAGGCTCCTTCTTCCCAGGAACGCTATGCAAAAGTCCCAAGCCGGGACTTCTCCGGCCACGGCACACACGTTGCCGGAATTGCAGCCGGAAACGGGCGTGCATCGAACGGCCAGTACCGTGGTGTCGCCCCGCAGAGTTCTCTTTTGATCGTAAAACTGGGCATTTCCGATCCGGATGGCTTTCCCCGCACGACGGAACTGATGCGTGCGGTAGATTATGTCCTGCAAAAAGCGTTTTCATGGCAGATGCCCGTGGCCATTAACTTAAGTTTTGGCAATAATTACGGTTCCCATGACGGTGCAAGTCTGCTGGAAACTTACCTTGACAATGTATCTACCTACTGGAAATCCTGCATTGTCACCGGCACCGGAAACGAAGGTGCTTCCCGGATTCATACTTCCGGATCATTTCTCACAAATACTTCCGGATTGTCTGACTCAGATACTTTCAAAAAGCCTGCATCGAATATTTCCAGAGCACCATCCGCAGTTACTTCGGGGCAGTTTTCTCCCGTTGCCATTCCGTTTTCAGTCAGTGATTATGAATCCGGTCTGAATCTGCAGCTCTGGAAATCTTATTCGGATGAAATTGAAGTAACCCTGCGCCATCCGAATGGCACGATCATCGGACCATTTCAGGAACAATTAGGAATCTACCGTGTTTCCGTTGGGAATACAGAACTTCTGGTCTATTATGGAAAACCCAGCCCGTACAGCACCAGCCAGGAAATCTATCTGGATTTTATTCCCCGTGGAAGCTATGTGGATGCAGGTCTGTGGGAACTGACACTTAAACCACGCCGCATCATCGCTGGCAGCTATGACCTCTGGCTTCCGGGACAGTCCGTAATCGGCAGCGGAACCGGATTCTTATATCCGACAGAAGACACTACGCTCACGATTCCCTCTACCGCTGCCAAAGTTATTTCTGTAGGTGCCTATAATGCTGCATTTAACAGCTATGCACCGTTTTCGGGCCGTGGTTTTACCCGGATGGAGCACCGTGTGAAGCCTGATCTGGCGGCTCCAGGTGTCAATATCATCTCTGCGGCTCCAGGTGGTGGTTACACATCCAAAAGCGGTACTTCCATGGCAGCTCCTTTTGTCACCGGAAGCTGTGCCCTGCTGATGGAATGGGGGATTATCCGAGGCAATGATCCTTATCTATACAGTGAAAAAGTAAAAGCTTACCTGATTCGGGGCACAAAAAAACTGCCTGCCTTCACAGAATACCCCAATCCCTATATCGGGTGGGGCACTTTGTGTACGGCAGACAGCCTGTAATGATTCTACTGTTCTGTTACAGTTACTTTTACTTTGTCAAGATGCCAGATATCATCTACGTACTCCTGAATGGTTCTGTCAGAAGAGAATTTTCCAACATGTGCCACATTCAGCATAACGAGTTTTGCCCAGCCTTTCTCGTCTCTGTAAGCTTTCTCCACACGCTCCTGAGCTTCTGCGTAAGAACGGAAGTCTTTCAGGCAGAAGTAAGTATCAGCGAACTGTGTGCACTGTGTATTGAGCAGTGAGTTGTACAGATCACGGAACAGCTCGGTATCGTTTCCAGAATAAAATCCGTTGATAAGCTGCATCAGTACCTGACGGATTTCCTGATCCTGATTAAAGATATCCATTGGATTGTAATCACGGTTCTGCTCATGTGCGATTACTTCATCAGAACTCATACCAAAGATAAACATATTCTCTTTGCCGACTTCCTCTGCCATCTCTACGTTGGCACCGTCCATTGTTCCAATTGTTGCAGCACCGTTTAACATGAATTTCATGTTACCAGTTCCGGATGCCTCTTTACTTGCAGTAGAAATCTGTTCGCTGACATCTGCTGCTGCAAAAATCCATTCAGCATTGGATACTTTATAGTCTTCGATAAATACAACTTTCAGTTTGTTGTCAATGCTTGCATCATTATTGATCACATCTGCTACAGCGTTGATCAGCTTAATCGTCAGTTTTGCATTTTTGTAACCGGCAGCTGCTTTTGCACCAAAAATGAAGGTTCTTGGATAGAACTCCATATCCGGATGCTCTTTAATCTTGTTGTACAGATACATAACATGCAGGATATTCATTAACTGACGTTTATACTCATGCAGACGTTTTACCTGTACATCAAAAATGGAACGCGGATCTACTTCAATACCGTTGTGCTCCTGAATATATTTTGCCAGACGCAGTTTGTTCTGGTATTTGATCTGCATAAATTCCTGCTGTGCTTTTGGATCGTCTACATAGACAGCAAGCTTCTTCATATGGCTCAAATCTGTGATCCAGTCGTTTCCAATCTTGTTGGATACCCACTCAGCCAGCAGCGGATTTCCGTGATACAGGAAACGACGCTGTGTGATACCGTTTGTCTTGTTATTAAATTTCTGCGGGAATAACTCGTAGAAATCTTTTAATTCCTGTTTTTTCAGAATTTCTGTATGCAGTCTTGCTACACCGTTTACAGAGTAACCTGCGACAATGGCAAGGTGTGCCATTTTGACCTGTCCATTGTGAATGATTGCCATTTTGTCTTTTTTATACTGATTTCCCGGGTATTCCTCTTCTACTTCCAGAAGGAATCTGCGGTTGATCTCCTCAACGATCTGATAAATACGTGGAAGGAGACGGGAGAAGATTTCAATTGGCCATTTTTCCAGTGCTTCTGCCATGATAGTGTGGTTTGTATATGCACAGGTTTTTGTTGTGATCGCCCATGCCTCATCCCATGTCAGTCCTTCCTCATCGAGAAGGATTCTCATCAGCTCTGCAACTGCTACCGTTGGATGTGTATCGTTCATCTGGATGGTTACTTTCTCAGAAAGTTTATGGATATCCGGATGATATTTTTTATAGCGGGCTACAGCACGCTGTACACTTGCAGATACGAAGAAATACTGCTGTTTCAGACGCAGCTCTTTACCCTGAATATGATTGTCGTTCGGATACAGTACCTCTACTAAATTTCTGGCAAGATTTTCCTGCTCTACAGCTTTTCTGTAATCACCTTTGTCAAAGGAATCAAGCTCGAAGCACTCCATTGGCTCAGCATCCCAGATCATCAGAGTGTTTACCATATTGTTATTGTATCCAACGATCGGCATGTCATATGGAACAGCCAGTACAGACTGGTAATTTTTCTGAACAAATTTTGTACGTCCGTTCTCTGCCGGCTCTGCCTGTACATAACCGCCAAATTTTACTTCAAAAGAATGCTCCGGTCTACGCAGTTCAAAAGGATAACCGTTTTTCAGCCAGTTGTCCGGTACTTCTACCTGATAACCATCTTTGATCTTCTGTTTGAACATACCATAACGATAACGGATACCGCATCCGTATGCAGCGTAACCGAGAGTAGCAAGGGAATCCATAAAGCATGCAGCCAGACGACCAAGACCACCGTTTCCAAGTGCCGGATCCGGCTCCTGGTCTTCGATCATATTCAGATCAAATCCGATCTCGTCAAGTGCTTCTTTTACTTCTTTATATGCGGTCAGGTTGATCAGGTTATTACCGAGCGCACGCCCCATCAGGAACTCCATGGACATATAATATACCATCTTCGGATCTTCTTTATCGAAAGTCTGCTGCGTAGCAAGCCAGTTATCAATAATAACATCTTTTACAGCATAAGACACCGCCTGGAAGACTTCCTGTTCGGAAGCCTCCTCCATGGTCTTACGGTAAAGTGTTTTTACATTATCTTTAACACATTTAATGAATTCTTTTTTATCAAATAAAATATTTTTCATTACTGTTTTTCCACTCCTAACTCAACTTTGTGACCGTTGATATTCCACTCTTTCTGATAGCCTTCTAATGCGCCTTCTTTGATATCCACAGCAAGTACTTCACGCTGAATTTCTTCTTTGTGTGCTGCAAATACATCACAGATCGTTTTCTCTGCTTTGAAGGAAAGTACAATCTTGTCCATTACTTCAAATCCTGCCTCTTTACGCATTGTCTGTACTTTGCTGATGATCTCACGTACAAAACCTTCCTCAATCAGTTCCGGTGTCAGTTTTGTATTCAATACAACTGTGATATCATTTGCTGTCTCAGTAGCAAATCCTTCTGTCTGAGCTACAGAAATCAGTAAGTCTTCTTCTGTCAGAACGATGCTCTCATCTACTTCAGATAAGGTGATGGAACCTTCTTTTTTCAGCTGTGCCATTGCTGCGTGTCCGTCGATATTTTCCAGAGCAGCTTTGATCTTGCCCAGGAATTTACCATATTTCGGTCCAACGGTACGAAGCTGCGGTTTGAAGCTGTAATTTGTATATGCGCTGACATCCTCGATAAAGCTTACTTTCTTGATATTCAGCTCATCCTCGATGATCTCCACAAAGAACTCCGGTACTTCAAACGGTGCTTTGACATACATGTCGCCGATCGGCTGTCTGTTTTTGATATTTGCACTATTTCTTGCTGCACGGCCAAGCACAACAATTTTCAGTACTTCTGCCATGTTTTTCTCAAGTTCCGGATTGATCATTGCCTCATCAACACCCGGGAAGTCACACAGATGGATACTTTCCGGAGCATCTTTATCAATGCTTCTTACAAGGTTCTGATAGATATCTTCTGTCATAAATGGGATCATCGGAGCTGCTGTCTTGCAGATAGTTACCAGTGCAGTATACAGTGTCATATATGCATTGATCTTATCCTGCTCCATTCCTTTTGCCCAGAAACGTTCACGGCTTCTTCTTACATACCAGTTACTCATGTCATCGACAAAATCCTGCAGTGCTCTTGCAGCTTCCGGGATTCTGTAGTTTCCAAGATTGTCATCTACTGCTTTTACGGTAGAATTCAGTCTGGAAAGCAGCCATTTATCCATAACTGATAATTTATCATACTCAAGTGCATATTTTGTTGCATCAAACTCATCAATATTTGCATACAGAACGAAGAATGCGTAAGTATTCCATAATGTTCCCATGAATTTACGCTGTCCTTCCATAACGGCTTTTCCGTGGAAACGGTTTGGCAGCCATGGTGCAGAATTGATATAGAAATACCAGCGGATCGCATCTGCGCCATATTTCTGCAGTGCATCAAACGGATCAACCGCATTTCCTTTGGATTTACTCATCTTCTGTCCGTTCTCATCCTGAACATGACCTAAAACGATAACGTTCTCATATGGTGCTTTGTTGAATAACAGTGTGGACTCTGCCATCAGGGAGTAGAACCATCCACGGGTCTGGTCTACAGCTTC
>CAKREL010000040.1 GCA_934317205.1 uncultured Eubacterium sp. | reverse complement strand
GGGCGCATGTACCTGCGTGATTCCAACCTCTTGAAACACTTCAAGGAGCGTGGTGTGCTTCCACGCTCCTGTGTATGTCATCTTTTTATTTCCAAATATTACTTCTATTTTCATTCCCTGTAATTCCTTCTCGTACTACTACTTTGTCTGTCTCATATCCACAAATTTTAAACCAGAACTTTTCTTTTGTATTCCGGATTGAAACTTCCAATTCCCCAACAAATCCCCTGTGTCTTATCCTATCATATTACGACTATTTTTTCAAACATTGATTGCTGCATACTTTGCACTCTTGGAAGCAAGATTTCCTGTGCACACACACCATTTACCAAACGCCCTTTCGGGCTTCTTTGACCCTTCTTGAATTATCATTGAAAAAGAACTGGAAGTTTTCATAAAAAAGTGTATACTGAAAAAAAGGTGTTTGCCATGTATCTACTACGAAAAACAGTAGATATGTATTTGTATTTTTATAAGGATAGGGAGGAAAAGACCGGTCACCGGTCAATACTGATACTATGAGATCATTAAATCTGACATTACTCACTGATTTATATGAGATAACCATGATGCAGGGTTATTTCAAAGCAAAGAACAAGGACGTGGTTGTCTTTGATGCTTTTTACCGTGAAAATCCATGTGGGGGTGGTTATGCTATCGCCTGCGGATTGGAGCAGGTGATCGACTATATTAAAAACCTGCAGTTCTCTGCTGATGACATCCGTTATCTGCAGAGCCTGAATATGTTTGACGAGGATTTCTTAAAATACCTCAGCACATTCCGTTTCTCTGGAAGCATTTATGCAATTCCGGAAGGAACTGTCATTTTCCCGCGTGAGCCGTTTATCAAAGTGGTTGCTCCTATCATGGAAGCACAGCTGGTTGAGACAGCGATTTTAAATATTATGAACCATCAAAGTCTGATTGCCACAAAAGCTGCCCGTGTCTGCTATGCAGCACAAAATGACGGTGTCATGGAATTCGGACTTCGCCGCGCGCAGGGACCAGACTCCGGAATCTACGGAGCCCGCGCAGCTGTCATTGGTGGATGCTGCGGTACTTCCAACGTACTTGCCGGACAGATTTTCAACATTCCGGTCAAAGGCACTCATGCACACAGTTGGATCATGAGTTTCTCGGATGAGTATACTGCATTTAAAACATATGCAGAATTATATCCGAATGCCTGCATTTTATTAGTAGACACTTACGACACCCTGAAATCCGGTATTCCAAATGCTATCCGTGTATTCCAGGAAATGAAAGACGCCGGTGTGGAGCTTCATAATTACGGTATTCGTATGGACAGCGGTGACCTTGCTTACCTGTCCAAAAAAGTTCGTAAAATGCTGGATGCGGCCGGATTCCCGGATGCGATCATCTCCGCCTCCAACGATCTTGATGAATACCTGATTGAGACACTGAAAATTCAAGGTGCAAAAATCACTTCCTGGGGTGTCGGCACAAGTCTGATTACTTCCAGAGACTGCCCGGCTTTCGGCGGTGTGTACAAACTGGCTGCTATCCGCAATGAGGACGGACACTTCACACCTAAGATTAAGCTTTCTGAAAATACAGAGAAGGTTACCAATCCAGGTAACAAAGAAATTTATCGTATTTATGATAAAGAAACCGGAAAAATCCGTGCAGATCTGATTTGCCTTGCAGATGAAACTTTTGATGAAAATGAAGATATGGTACTCTTTGATCCAACGGAAACATGGAAGCGTACCCGTCTGACTGGTGGCACTTATACCATGCGCAAACTGTTAGTTCCGATCTTCGAAGAAGGAAAATGCGTGTACACTTCTCCAAGTGTTATGGAAATTCAAACGATCTGTACACAGGAGAAAGCAACACTCTGGGATGAGAATATGCGTTTTGTAAATCCGTCCAAAGTGTATGTGGATCTATCTGATAAGCTGTACAATATGAAGCAGAAAGTATTCAACGAACTTAGTGCAGCCAAATATCATGTATAAGGTGGATTAAAATCCATGGCTATACTTTAAAATTATGAAAGCGGACTCAGACAAATTAATCCTTCCAGCTAACAATCGCTGTTTAGGAAATATTTGCTCTGAGCCCGCTATTTATGTATATATAGTTCTTTATTATCTAAATTTCAAGGAATTCCAAATTTAGTCAATATAAATAGAGCCAAATATAGACTCAAATCACAAAAACATTATATTTGGTCAATAAAATACTTTGAAAATACTGACTAGAATCTTCACTTTCCTAACTTTAAGCCAAAAGAACAGCTTAAATTCATGACTGAATTCCCATATTACCGCTTATTAGGTCAAGTAATCTATCATAAATTTCTGACTCAAATTGCCATTTTCGCCTAATTTAGTCAAACAATCCACTGTTATAAAATATGATATCTTTTGTATGTCTTACATCAAATCTACCAACTGTTTTTGAATTCCTCGCCATCGGTACTAGACGCTTAGCAGTTCTTTTTTAGCTTGTCAAGGGTGGCGTACCATTCCCTTTTCTTTAAGTTATTACTATTATTTATCCTTACATCCATTATCCCTAATGCACAATAATGTTAGAATTGATATTTTTCTTTGATCGACTCAATAAACGTAACCAGTTCTGTACTACATTTTTCTTTTAAAAGAGACATTCCCTGATTTATACCAGTCAAAATATAAATATTTGTATCCGTAATTACAATTTTATGTATTTTGTCATACGATACTTTTATTGTACTCGCATCAATTATTTCTTCCAGATAATCTTCATAAAACAAATAGTGGTGTACACTGTTTTGCATCATTTTATTTGAATCCCAGGAACGTTTTACCACCCGCTTCTGTAAGATATATGCACTGGTAAATCCTACTACTAAAGTAAGTACAGCCAGGATCACCGGTTGATACCAGTGTCCCCATAGCAAAAACATAGAACCTGCTACGATAATAATCGAACAAATATGGCTTAACTTTTTATTCCGGGCATTTTTCTGAACAAATTTTGAGAATTTCTCATATTCCTCCCAGGTCAATATAGTGTCTGCTTCATACAATACTTGCTCCATTTTTCTCTCCTAATTGAAGCCTATTACCTTCTGGGAAATTTTATAAATAGTCAGTGACAGTTTTCTGCCCCCTCTTCCCGGAAGATTTAATGTCTGTCCCATAATACGGTTTCTGAGTTTATGGAATAAACGAATATCCGACTCTTTGATATATGTCCAGAGTTCCCGCTTTTTCTCAAGGTTCTCTTTCGTACCGGATTTTAAAAGCATTACGGTTGAAATTACTGTAATGATTTCCAGATAATTCAGCATATAGCGGCGCAAATGACGATCTGATATTTTCCACAGATCATAAGAATCCACCATGATCTTATTAACCTTTATCTGCTGGTCAATATTTTTTATCATATTTTTTTCATTGACGGACTGATCTTCTCTGCCGATATAATAACGATAAAAATCCACATCAAGGTAATACATTGTCTTTACATATGGTAACGGCACATATACAAACAGATTATCCACATAAAAGGTATGCTTTGGCAATACCAGATGGCAATCGCGCAACAACTGTGTCCGATAAATTACTGAATGCATCAGAATGTATTTTCCTATTTTAAAATTTTTCGTTTCTTCCCATCCAAACAACTGCCCCTGAGGAAGAATATTATGATAACGAGTGGCTGATTTATGTTTTGCTCCTTCTTTCTCATATACGAAATTGCTGATCATCATATCCAGCATACATCCGGCAGAGCATAGATTATGTAATGTATCCAGAATCTGATGATAACTTTCCTCATCTACCCAGTCATCGCTGTCTACAACCTTAAAATACAGACCTGTAGCATGATTCAGACCTGCATTCAGACCTGCCCCATGTCCTCCGTTTTCCTGATGGATCACACGAACAATTGATGGATATTTTTTTGCATATTCATCTGCAATCGCACCTGTCTCATCAACGGATCCATCATCTACAATGATAATTTCCACATCTTCTCCGCCTACAAGCAAAGAATCCACACAACGACACATATAATCCTGTGAATTGTAACAGGGCACGGTAAATGTTAATAACTTCATACGATATCTTTCCCCTCTTCGTATTTCTGATACATCTTTTTTTCTAGTATACATCACGATTTAAAAAAATTTAACCTATATTTTCTAAATTTTTCCTTATGATTCAGCATTCATAATTTGTTCACATTTTATTTGCAAAAAAAACATACTCTCCACATACGAAAGACACATTTTTTTCCTATACTTCTAACTGTAAGATAAATAAAGTTCTTACACAAAACAACTTAGAAATTTTCAATTTCTTTTCATAAATCTTTTTCATGTTTAGCCGATGCTTTCGCATCGGCTCCTCTTTTAAGTTCTCGCAGAGAACGCTACCTCTTGAACCCAAAGTTCAAGAAGATTCCACTATTCTCCCAGTTCACTCAAACAGCGCAAAAAGCTTAACTATCTATTTTTCAAACCTTTCATTTCCCAATCGAATATTCATATATTTTGTATATGCGGAAAATGCCGCCGGTATCGGATATGCCTCCTCCGAGTGTGCAGCCTCCACAAATAACAATCCAGCCTCTTCTCTGGTCAGTGAATCCACTTCTACCATATAGCCCTGCATATGCCATTCCACATGAGAAAAAATATGCTTTGCATTTTCCAGTTTCTGAATCCGCATCGGATGTAAATGCATTTCCTGCACCACATGTAAAGCTTCATCTTCCGAAAGATTTCCTAATTCATTTGGAAATTCATATAATCCTGCCAGTAATCCTTTCTTTGGACGTTTTTTCAACACTACACGTTCTCCATCACGGATCACAAGCACTGTACGATCTTCAATTTTTCTGGCCTTCGCTTTCTTTTTTACAGGAAGTTCCTGCCAGAGCCCTCTTTTTCTGGTCTCGCAGAAATCATACCACGGGCATTTTTCACATAATGGCTCCCCATTGGGCACACAGACAATCGCTCCAAGTTCCATCAGCGCCTGATTGAAAACGCCTGCTCTGCCTTTAGGAATCACAGTTAATAATGCTTTTTCCACCTTTGTTTTTACAGACTGCTTCATAATATCCGAATCATCCGCAGATACACGCATCAGAATTCTCAGCACATTTCCATCTACTGCAGGAACCGGGATTCCATATGCAATAGAAGCAATGGCTCCTGCTGTATAACTGCCAATCCCTTTTAGCGAAAGCAATTGTTCATAATTAGCCGGCAATTGTCCACCGTATTCTTCCATCACAGTCTGCGCTGCAATCTGCATATTTCGCACCCTGTTATAGTAGCCAAGGCCTTCCCATAATTTTAAAAGCTTTTCTTCTTTGCATTCCGCAAGATCTTTTATCTCCGGCAGCGCCTCCATAAATCGTGCAAAATATGGTTTTACTGCTTCCACTCTGGTCTGCTGCAACATAATTTCTGACACCCATACACGATACGGAGTGGCAACAGAACGCCATGGCAGCGTCCGTGCATTATTTTCAAACCATGCAAGCAATGGTTCCACTATCTGATTTAAATTAAAATTTTCCAGCATTTATCTCTATCATACTCCTGTTATATACAGTAATTCTGTATTCTGTTCTTTTTTCTTATATGTTTACAGTTGTACAAGTCCAACATGCCTGTACTATGTCTTTTAGCACTTTAACAGATTTTTTATACTTTTTCTACTGGCAAATCTTAGTTTTATTGTTTTCTTTTTAACAAATATGGTGTATAATCAAATTGTTGAGTAATGGTATTACATAAATACATGAACTACCAAAACAGGAGGTAATCAAAATGAATAATTTACTTTTAGAAGTAGAAGGCCCAATCGCCGTACTTACCATTAACAGACCAAAGGCATTAAATGCACTGAATAGTGAAACTCTGACAGAGTTAAATGAAGTTCTGACAGAGATTGAAGGAAGAGACGATATCAAAGTTGTTATCCTTACAGGTGCTGGCGAGAAATCTTTTGTTGCAGGTGCAGACATCTCTGAGATGGTTAACTTCTCCGCAGCAGAGGGACGTGCTTTCGGTATGAGAGCTTCAGAACCATTCTTTAAATTACAGAATATGCGTCAGGTTACAATCGCAGCTGTAAATGGTTTTGCATTAGGTGGTGGATGTGAAATTTCCATGGCTTGTGATATCCGTATTGCTTCTGAAAATGCATTATTCGGACAGCCAGAATGTGGTCTTGGAATTATCCCGGGATTCGGTGGTACACAGAGACTTGCCCGCCTGGTTGGTATGGGCCGTGCAAAAGAAATGATCTTTGCATGCCAGAATATCGATGCTGCAGAAGCTTACAGAATCGGACTTGTAAATAAAGTTGTTCCTCAGGAAGAGCTGATGGCTACTGCTAAGAAATTAGCAGGAAAAATCGCACGTAATGCAAGCTATGCTGTTTCTATCGCAAAAGCTGCAATCAATAACGGTTACGATATGGACATCAAGAATGCTGTTGAGTACGAAGCAAACCTCTTCGGTATGACATGCTCTACACACGATAAGACAGAAGGAATGACAGCTTTCCTTGAGAAACGTAAAGAGAAAAACTTTACAGATTTCTAAATCGAACAGCGTCTTAGCCTAAAGAAAATCTTATGATTTTCCAATAATCCAAACGGGATGCCATCAAATACAAATATGTATTTCTGGCATCCCGTTTTTATAAATGCAGCTGTTAATACTATAAAAATATAATTTTTTGCTACATTTTTTGAAAGGAGCTATAACTCATGACAAAAAAAATGATCAGTTTTATCGGTGGTGGAAATATGGCGACTGCCATCATCAGCGGTCTGCTCTCTTCCGGACTGTCAGACTGCAACCACATCTGTGCGACTGCCGCACATGAGGCTTCTGTCATTCGCCTGAAAGAGACGTTAAACATTGAAGCTACCACAGACAATAAAGCTGCTGCACAGAAAGCAGACATTCTTTTTTTGGCCATAAAACCAAATATGTTTCACAAAGTAATTCCTGAAATCCGCCATGCGGTGAAAGATGATGCTATCATCGTGTCCATCGCTGCCGGACAACCAATCGAACGCATAGAAGAAATGTTTGAAAATTCCATCAAATTAGTGCGTGTCATGCCAAATACTCCTGCTATGGTTGGCTCAGCTATGAGTGCCATATGCTGCAACGATGCTGTTACCGATGAAGACCTGACTGAAATTCAGGCTATTTTCAACAGTTTTGGTGAATCTGAGGTGGTCAGTGAGTCTATGATAGATACCGTTATAGGTGTCAGTGGATCCTCTCCTGCATATGTATACATGTTTATCGAAGCAATGGCAGATGCCGCTGTGGCAGATGGCATGCCGCGTGCGCAGGCATATAAATTTGCTGCCCAGGCCGTACTTGGTTCCGCCAAGATGGTGCTTGAGACAGGAAAGCATCCGGGAGAGCTCAAGGATGCGGTATGTTCCCCGGGCGGCACAACGATTGAAGCTGTCGCTGCACTAGAAAAATCCGGCTTCCGCAATGCTGTCATCGAGGCACAGAGAGCCTGTGTACAGAAATCACGGGATATGAATTCTTAAGTCTTGTTTTGTGGTTAAAAATTAAGGTTTATGAAAAAGGACTGGCTTCATTTTTCTCCGCGGCTAAACAATCGCTCGCTGAGAAAAAATGAAGCCAGCCCCTATTTATATTACGATACTTGTAATTTTTTTATGTCATTCACGGTGCTCTGCCTAACACGTGCACATTTACAGTTACAACACTGCATATGTTATGTTGTGCACGCAATCTCACAATACAATCGGATATTATTTTCATAACATAAATCAAATTTATGAACAAAATTCCCGTAACGCCTGTGTATAGGCCGCATTATCGACCAGATATCCGGTACCATGTTCTGCACCATCCACCAGCAACAGTTTTTTCGGTGCCCGACAGTTTTTTGCTGCCTTGATCGTCATTTCCACCGGCACATTACTGTCCGCTGTTCCATGCACCAACAATACCGGAATGGTATTCGTTTTCATTACTTCCGGCACCGATAATTCTTTCAATGAATAATGTGACAAAATACAACTCCAGATTCCAATTGCCACCGTCAGAAGTGTTCCTTTGCAATGGTAAGTTGTTTGAATCCTCTTTTTTATAATATCATATGGTGAGGAAAATGCACTATCTGCTACAATTCCAGTCACATTTTCCGGGAGTGTCATGCAGACTTCCATTGATTTCTCCGGAGAACTACTGATCTGAACCATTTTGTTGTCATGATGCGCACTGGCCATCAGCACAGTTGACGCTCCCATAGACAATCCTGCCAGAATAATTTTCTGATCTGTACCGAAACGCTTCGCTATGTACTGCGCCCATAAACAACAATCTCTGCTTTCTAATATGCCAAATCCAATATATTTTCCCTCACTCTCGCCGGCTGCTCTCTGATCAATATGTACGATACGGTTTCCACATTCGTAATACACATGAGAAGATGCAGAAAAATCCACCTCCGGATGAGTACGGTATCCATGAAACATCAGCACAGTTCCTTTTGCTCCCGGCTGATCTATCAGACGTCCATGCAACTTCAAACCATCTTCAGACTGAATATAAACATCTTCTGCCTCCTGCCGGCTGATCCAGGCAATGCCTTCCTGAATCTCATCATAATACTGATCCCAGGCGGTTCCTTTCAATGTCTCACGATCATTGATATTCAATTCATGTCCGCGGCAAATGGCAGTCTTAAATCCCACATATCCAATTCCAAACCAGCCCAGAAAGATTACTACTACAATGATACATCCTACGATCCACATCTTATTTTTCTTTTACTCCTGTCGTTATTTGTAAAGCGGACATTCGCAATCCGCTTTCGCTACTTGCTCATGAACGCAGAATAAGAAAAGCAGATGTCTCCACCTGCTCCCCTTACTAATTTCCGGATATTTCATCAATCATTCTGATCTCTTCATCCGTGAATCCTGCACTTTCAATAACTTTGATATTGTCCAGAATCTGCTGTGGCTTGGATGCCCCGATCAGCACACTGGTCACCACATCGTCCTTCAATACCCATTTCAATGCCATCTGTGCCAGACTCTCGCCACGCTGTTTTGCAATCTCATTCAACGCCTGAATCTGATGGATCTTACTGTCCGTAAACTGCTCTTTTTTCAGGAATCGGCCATCTGTATTTACACGGCTGTCTGCAGGAATACCGTTCAGATAACGATCGGTCAGCATGCCCTGTGCCAATGGACTGAATGCAATGATTCCTTTGCCTTCTTCCTGTGCTGCCTGTTTTAATCCGTTCTGCTCAATTGTACGGTCAAAAATAGAATAACGGTTCTGATTAATGACAAACGGGCAATGCAGCTCTCTCATAATGGAAGCTGCACGTTTCATTGTCTCACCGTCATAATTGGATATACCGGCATACAACGCTTTTCCACTTTTTACTGCCTGATCTAATGCTCCCATAGTCTCCTCTAACGGAGTATCAGGGTCCATCCGATGATGATAAAAAATATCAACATAATCCAGCCCCAATCTCTCCAGACTCTGATCAAGACTTGCCAGCAGATATTTGCGGCTTCCCCAGTCACCATATGGACCTTTCCACATATCATAACCAGCTTTTGTACTAATAATCAGTTCATCACGATATGGTCTGAAATTCTCCTTCAGCAATTTTCCGACATTTATCTCTGCACTGCCATACTCCGGCCCATAATTATTTGCCAGATCAAAATGTGTAATACCATTATCAAAAGCGGTAAAAACCATCTGGCGCATATTTTCATATAATCCAGTATCTCCAAAATTGTGCCAGAATCCAAGGGAAACTTCCGGCAGTTTCAAACCGCTGTTTCCGCAACGGTTATATACCATTTTGTCATATCTCGTTTCTTTTGCCTGATACATGATATGTTCCTCCTCATGATAGCTATGTATTCTCTATAAAAGTTATAGTACCACCGGAGAAAAGATTTTTCTACTCATAAATCTTTTTGTTGCTATAATTCTAACAACACTGCCATGATCGGTATCGTCAAAAGTGACACAATCGTAGAAATCGCCACGCCGATAGAAGCAGACTGGCTCTGTCTCGGATACGGTGCCGCACCCATGGCAACCAGAGAAGCAACCGGCATACCTGCACCAATCGTACAGATATTGATCAGCGTCATATCTTTCGTTACCAGATGCATGAACAGCCACACGATTACCGGCATCACAACCAGGCGAATCGGAAGCATCGGACAGATCGCTTTTTCTTTTTTAATGTCACTTAGAGATGCTGCCGCCATGGACGCTCCAATAATGATCATAGACAGCGGTGTCGTAATATTTCCAACAAATCCGACGCAGGCATAAAAAATGTCCGGCATCGGAATATTTGCAAAATAAATAACCAGCGATGCAACCGAAGCAATAATTCCATTGTTGATAAAACTGCGAAAATTCATTTTTTCACTGATAGTATTTCCAGATTCAATCGCCGCATCTTTTTTCATCAGATGCAATCCCATTGAGAAGAACAAAATACTGAATGGCATGTTAAAGATTGTGATGTAAAATATAGCACTGTCCCCATACAAAGCCTGCACTACCGGGTAACCCATGAAAGAATTATTTGAAAAAATAAGCATACACATATATGTTCCACGCAGATGCGCTGGTACACGCATCAGTTTTGTAATGATCCAGGCTATCACTGGAAAAATCATATACATGACTACTCCTGCCAAAAACAGTTTCAATACCATACTGGTATCATCGTGTGACACTGTAGAAAGACTGTTTAAAATAATGCACGGACAGGTAATCTGCACGATCATAGCAGAAAGTTTGGCATTTACTTCCTTTGTCAAAATATTCTTTTTAAACAAATAAAAACCTATCAGCATTGCAAATAATAGTTTAAGCATTGTAGTTACAATTGTCATCGTTTTATCTCCCATTTTCTGCAGCATTTATCTGCTGCCAAATTTCATATGTGTTATAACTAAATCATATATCATGTAACATTTTCTGCTATCAAGTGTAACACACCATTTTTTATTTGTCATCACTAATCTGGTCTTACCAGTTACACACTCACAATTTCCACTTTTTGCCCAGAAAATAACAATTATTCACGCTTCTATTGTACACAAAAGCCTAACTTATGTGATATAATGAGCGTAAGTGAGTCAACATGCTTGCATGATTGACGAGCGGCGAATGTTGATTGTAAAAATTCATCATAATGATTTTTTACCCATCGCCTTACATAAGGAGGATAGTAAGATATGAAAAAATTCATTCAAGAATTCAAAGAGTTTGCCCTGAAGGGAAACATGATGGATCTTGCCATTGGTATGATCATCGGCAGCGCATTTACCGGCATCGTAAATTCACTGGTAAATGACATCATCAATCCAATTCTCGGAATTTTTACAGGAAAAATTGATTTTTCCAATCTGTTTGTCACTCTGGACGGTTCCCATTATGAAACGTTGGATACTGCTGAAAAAGCAGGTGCTGCGGTATTCAAATATGGATCCTTTATTTCCAACTTGATTAACTTTATCATTATGGCACTGGTTGTCTTCTGCATTGTAAAATTTTTGAACAAACTGCGCAAACCAGCTCCGGAGGCTCCTGCAGAACCGACCACAAAGAAGTGCCCATACTGTATGTCTGAGATCAACATTGAGGCAACACGCTGTCCGAACTGTACATCATCTCTGATTGATGTGGACGCAAAAGAATTATCCTAAGTATTGTTATAAAAATCCTGTATCTGTCCGACAAAATGGTTCTGTACAGATGCAGACTTTTTATACAGATTTTACAATTAAGTAGTAGAAATGAGTATTAAGAAATGAGGGCTTGAATTATGTGGGCTTATGAAAGTGTATTTTATCAAATTTATCCATTAGGATTCTGCGGAGCACCTTTTGAAAACGACGGTGTGCTGACACCACGCATCCAAAAGGTCATCGACTGGATTCCGCACATCAAAAATCTCGGTGCGAATGCTATCTATTTTTCACCGGTATTTGAATCCGATACCCACGGATACAATACCAGAGATTTTCAAAAAATTGATGTGCGTCTCGGCACAAATGACGACTTCGCTGCTGTCTGCAAGGCATTACATAAAGAAGGCATTAAAGTCGTATTAGACGGTGTATTTAACCACGTTGGCCGCGGCTTCTGGGCATTTCAGGATGTGTTGGAAAAACGTTGGGATTCTCCGTACAAAGACTGGTTCCATATCAGTTTTGACGGCAATTCCAACTACAATGACGGACTCTGGTATGAGGGTTGGGAAGGCAATTATGACCTGGTAAAATTGAACCTCTGCCATCCGGATGTCAAGCAGCATATTTTTGACAGCATCCGACACTGGGTGGAGGAATTTGATATCGACGGTCTGCGTCTGGATGTAGCTTACTGTCTGGATGAAAATTTTGTCCGCGAGCTCCGAGCTTTCTGTGACAGTCTGAAACCAGATTTCTTCCTGGTAGGAGAAATGCTCCACGGCGACTACAACCGCCTGATGAACGATTCCATGCTGCATTCTGCCACAAACTACGAATGTTACAAAGGACTATTCTCCAGCTTCAACTCCATGAATATGTTTGAGATCGTACACTCTCTCCTGCGTCAGTTCGGTCCGGAAAACTGGACTCTTTACCGTGGCAAACATCTGCTCTGCTTTGTAGACAATCACGATGTCAGCCGTATTGCCAGCAATCTGACCAATGAACATCATCTGCCGCTGATTTATGCCCTCTGCTTTGGTATGCCGGGTATCCCATGCGTCTACTACGGAAGTGAATGGGGTGCAAAAGCAAATAAAAGCGAAGGTGATCCAGCATTACGCGCCTGCTTCGATGCACCGATAGAAAATGATCTGACCACATGGATTTCTAAACTTGCTGTTGCAAAAAAAGCAAGCAATGCGCTAAATTACGGTGATTTCCGTTCTGTCGTACTGACAAACCGCCAGTGCATTTTTGAGCGAAAAACAGATTCCGAACGTGTACTGGTTGCAATTAATGCTGACAGTGAACCTTACACCGCTCATTTCGATGCCGGCTGTGGCACCGCAGTTGACCTGATCACAGGTAATATGCATGATTTTGGTGGTGGCAGCGAACTTCCGCCGTACAGTGCATTTTTCTGGAAATGTGAATGTTAATTATTACAAAAATTCCCTGCCAATTTGCATACGCAAAAAAGCAGGGAATTTTTAATTATTGAATTTCCAATTCGCCAGTCTGTCTCCTTCATACACAACTTTCAGTGAAAAAAATTGCGGTTCATCCGACAACAGACGCTCTAAAAACAGATGATCTCCCTCCCATGTCGGAAGCGACAACACCTTTTCTTTCTCCACCCATTCCAGTGTACCTTCATTGCATTCTGCCAGTTCTCCTTCAAACTCTGTCGCAGTAAAAAGATGCATATACTCATCCTCCCATTCATCCGAACAGAACGTCACAATTCCACGAAACTGATACTTTATCAATGTCAATCCTGTTTCTTCTTTTACCTCACGGATCACACACTCATCCGGTGATTCTCCTGCTTCAAACTTTCCACCTACCCCAATCCATTTATCATGATTCTCATCATTTTTCTTTTTCGTCCGATGAAGCATCAGATATTTTCCATCTTTTTCTATATAACATAAAGTTGTAAGTCGCATAATACATTTCCACCTTTTTCCATTTTGTAAAAATCTAAACACTTACGCATTCATCATACTTTTTCTATTGCTTTTTGCATATCCTTTGGAATATACTCAACATATGTATTTAAAATATGTATTTAAAGCGGACATTCGCAGTCCGCTTTCGCTACTTGCTCATGAACGCAGTCGCTTTGCTTATTCTGCGTTAAACTATTAAGGAGTTAAATTATGACACACGCACTTGTCCTTCTCTGCGGAGGACTCAGCACACGTATGGGCACAAACAAGGCTTTTCTGCCTTTTGGTGAATACACCCTGATTGAATATCAGGTGCGCCGCTTTCGCCCGAATTTCGAAAAAATATATTTATCCGTTCCGGAAATGACGGATTTTTGGATTAATCAGGCAGCGAAACTAAACTGTACCGCTATTCCTGACCGCGTCGAAAAAATCGGTCCTCTGGGTGGATTATACAGCTGTCTTTCTGCTGTTTCTGAAGATCTATTGTTTTTCACACCGGTAGATGCCCCATTTACAAACACAGATGCCGCTCTTTCCTTATGCCAGATGTTAGCACAATCCATTGACGCTGATCCTACAAAATATGCCTGCGTGCTTATGCATCCGACTCGAGGCAAACAGCCTCTTTCTGCCGCTTATACAAAAAACTGTCTTCCGAACATTGAACACATGATACAGACCAAAAACTACCGTCTGCGTCAGCTTCTGACACCAGAACAGACTATCATCGCTGACATTCTTGTTCCACAGGAGCACTTTTATAATATGAATGATATGCAATCCTACTATCATGCCTTACAGATGCTTGCAGAAAGACAGCCTGCGCTGTTTCCCACGGATTTTATTCCGCAGGCAGAACAGACTATTCCTTATGTCTCATTCTCTGCAAAATCAGGCACAGGAAAAACAACCTATCTGGAAAAACTGGTTGCCTGTCTGAAAGAAAAAGGACTTCGCATTGCAATGATCAAGCACGATGCTCATGGTTTTGAAATTGATCAGCCCGGAAAAGACAGTTATCGTCTGCGAAAAGCTGGGGTAGACACCATGATTTTGAACGGTCCGGAACAGACTGTGCGGATGCGTACACATACTGTCGGGGAACCATCTCTGAAGCAATTACTTTCTGATGTCCATAATGTAGATCTTATTTTAATTGAAGGCTACAAATTTGGCTCCCAGCCAAAAATTCAGTTACTGCGCAGAGGGTATCATGAGACACCAGTCGGCAACCTTGAAAATACTATTGCCTATGTTACTGATTTTCCGTATGATCCTGCACCCGAAAATCTACCGGTTTTTGATATAACTGAGCCAATGAAATTGGCAGAATTCTTGTTTAGGGTAATTCGGAACAAGCAGAAACGAACTCCAACAAGAATTTAAAGATTCCGTTTTTCAACCAGTAAACTACACAGTATCAGAACTGGAAATACCAGTGCCGCACAGATTCCCATATGCAGATTATTTCCAGCTGCACTGGACACAAATCCGGCCAGTGTCGGTCCTCCGGAGCAGCCTACGTCACCGGCTAACGCCAGCATGGCAAACATTGCTGTTCCACCATTTCGGATGGTCGCCGATGCCTTACTGAACGTTCCCGGCCACATGATTCCCACAGAAAAACCGCAGACACCACAGCCAACCAGTCCTGCCACTGGATTTGGCACAAACGCAATGCACAAATAGGAAACGCTGCACAATACTGTACTAAATTTCATAAATTTTTCCAAATTGATCCGTTCCCCGTATGTTCCATAAATCAGACGGGAAATTCCCATCAGGAAGGCGAAAGACATCGGACCTGCCAGATCTCCAATAGTCTTGCTGACCCCAAGTCCTTTTTCCGCAAAAGTTGATGCCCACTGACTGACCGCCTGTTCACTGGCACCGGCACAGAGCATCATAAGCATCAGTAGCCAGAATACCTTTTTGGCAAACAATTCTTTTAAATTCAAGCCCTGCTTTCCGTCTTCGTTCAGAGAATAGATTGGCACTCTTGTAAAAAGAATCATATTTGCAACTGGAATAACCGCCCATATCAGAGTCAGTATCTTCCAGTTTGCAATGCCACACACAGTAAAAAATAACGTGGAAATCAGCACTACGCCCACATGTCCCCAACAATAAAAAGAATGCAGCAGACTCATAGCACTCTCCTTGTGGTCCGTCGGGCATGCCTCGATGATTGGACTGATCAATACTTCAATGAGGCCTCCGCCAACCGCATAAATCGCTACTGCCAGAAGGATTCCGACATACGGATCCGCAAATATATCCGGCAAAATTGTCAATGCAATCAAACCAGCTGCCGAACAGATATGTGCCAGAATCACAGAGAACCGATATCCTAAGCGATCCATAAATCCTGCAGAAGCCAGATCAATAATGAGCTGAATCACAAAATTAATCGTAATCAACAATGTAATTTTTGATAGCGGAATCTGATAACTATTCTGGAATGTTACAAACAATAACGGTACAAAATTATTTACAATTGCCTGCACAATGTACCCGATAAAGCAGGCATACATGGTACTTTTATATTTCTTTTTCATAATTTAATTAGCATGTGTGACACGCGGTACCATCACGTAAAATAGGCAAATCTGAAAGCAAAATCCAAGACAAGACGGTAGGTTGATTTTCGTCACCGCAGCGAGCATAGCCCGCCTCCGTGAGTGTGTCTGAGCACGCTGTTTTTGCGTGCGAGTTCGCGGGAGGAGGCGGAGATAAGCGGCGCAGCGGAGGTAGAAAATCATCCGTGTCTGTCTGGATTTCTGCTTCAGATTTGCCCTTTACACCGAGATAAACAAGGTTTTATTTTACGGCACCGATCAGTTCATTGATATCCACAATACCATGCATCTGCATATACTGCTCAATGCCATCCACAATTTCCATAGTAACCATTGGATTTGCAAAATTGGCAGTTCCGACACTGACTGCAGTTGCACCTGCCAGCATCAGTTCCAGTGCATCCTCTGTATTCTGGATACCTCCCATTCCGATGATTGGAAGGTTTACAGCATTGGCTACCTGGTATACCATGCGGACTGCGATTGGGTGTACCGCCGGACCAGACAGACCTCCTGTTTTGTTTGCAATCGCAAAGGTACGTTTGTTAACATCAATTTTCATACCAGTCAGCGTGTTGATCAGGGACAGTGCATCTGCACCGCCAGCCTCTGCTGCTTTTGCCATCACTGTGATATCTGTAACATTCGGGCTCAGTTTCATGATCACCGGCTGTTTTGCATGTTTTTTTACCTCGCGGGTGATTGCCTCAACAGCTTTCGGATCCTGACCAAAAGCGATTCCTCCCTCTTTGACATTTGGGCAGGAAATATTGATCTCCAGCATATCTACCGGCTGATCTGCCAGACGCTCTACAACCTCACAATAATCTTCTGTAGATTTTCCACATACATTTACGATGATCTTTGTATCATATTTTTTCAAAAACGGAATGTCTCTGGATACAAATACGTCAATACCTGGGTTCTGCAAACCTATCGCATTAAGCATGCCACCATACACCTCTGCAATTCGCGGTGTCGGATTACCCGGCCACGGAATATTTGCCACTCCTTTTGTAACTACAGCACCCAGACGGTTCAAATCTACAAATTCTGAAAATTCCTCACCGGAACCGAATGTACCGGAGGCAACCATAACCGGATTATCAAATGTGACTCCTGCAATTGTTACTTTTGTATTCATTACAGTTCTACCTCCTCTGCTAAAAATACCGGGCCTTCTTTGCAGACACGTTTGTTATGTACATTGGTATGTCCATCTACTTCTTTTGATTTACATACGCAGGCAAGGCATGCACCGATACCACAAGCCATTTTCTCCTCCATGGAGATCCAACACTCGATATTATTTTCAGCGGCATAATTTTTCAATGCACGAAGCATCGGAGTTGGGCCACATGCATAGATCACTTCTGCATCCAGTGCATTTTCACGAATCGCATCCAGTACGTTTCCTTTTGTTCCGACACTACCGTCTTCTGTGGCGATATATACTTCGCCCTGTTTTTTAAACGCATCCAGAAGGAACATATCGCTGTTGCGATATCCTAAAATAATCTGTTTCTCACAATTTAACTGCTTTGCAAGTTCCAACATTGGCGGAATACCGATTCCACCACCGATCAGAAATGCTTTTTTCCCTTTTAATGGAAAACCGTTTCCAAGTGGTCCCAACACTGACAGATGGTCTCCTGTCTGTTTTTCTGAAAATTCTGCTGTACCTTTACCAGCAATACGATATACCAGATGCAGTGCGGAATCTGCTTTGTCGATTTCACAAATGCTGATCGGTCGTGGAAGCAATCTGCTTCCGTCATCACAGTAAATAGAAATAAACTGTCCTGCCTTTGCACACTGCGCAATTTTATCTGTCTTGATCCACAGGCTGTAGATTTCCGGAGCGATCTGCTCCTGGCTGATCACAATTGCCTGCTCTTTAAATTTTTCTGCCATGTTATTCTCCTTATTTTAATGCGGAAGCAATATCTTCGATCATGTCGATGACAGCCTGACGGGATGCATCAGCAAAGTTCTCTGCTCCAAACTGCGCATATTTCTCCTGTTTGTAAGCCGCAATAATACCTCTGGAAGAATTAACGATTGCTCCCAGACCATCTTTATTGAAATAATGAGTCAGATCCTTACCTTTTCCACCCTGTGCACCATAACCCGGTACCAGAATGAAGCTCTTTGGCATTACCTGACGTAATACTTTACCAACTTCCGGGTAAGTAGCACCTACAACGGCTCCGATATAGCTGTACTCATCGCCCATAACATCTTCACCCCATGCAGCAACTTTCTCTGCCACATGCTCATATAACGGTTTTCCGTCAATCAAACGATCCTGGAATTCACCACTGGACGGATTGGATGTTTTTACAAGAATAAACAGACCTTTTTTCTCCTCTTTACATACATCTGCAAAAGGTTTGATGCCATCTGTACCAAGATATGGATTTACAGTTGCAAAATCCTCATTGAATGTGCTGTATGTCTTGCTTCCTACCTGTACTTTTCCAAGATGTCCGACTGCATATGCTGCGGATGTGGAACCGATATCTCCACGTTTTACATCACCGATAACAACCAGATCTTTTTCATGACAATAATCAACGGTTTTCTGGAATGCTTTCAGACCTTCCACACCAAACTGCTCATACATGGCAATCTGTGGTTTTACTGCCGGAATTAAATCATATGTGCTGTCGATAATCTGTTTGTTATACTGCCAGATTGCATCTGCTGCACCTTCCAGTGTCTCACCATACTCAGCAAAAGATTTTTTCTGAATATGCTCCGGTACATAAGAAAGCATCGGATCTAAGCCTACTACGATCGGTGCACCTGTTTTTTTGATTTTTTCTACTAACTTGTTGATCATTGTACTTTATTCTCCTCTTTATGATTATTTTTTCAAGAATGCCCTCGGCATTATTAGTTCATGAACGCCCTTGGCATTATTTTATTTCTCCAGATATGCAATCTCGCCGTCTACGATGGTCGCTTTTACTTTTCCAGTCACTTTTTTTCCGCCAAAAGGTGTGTTTTTACCCTTGGACAAAAATTCTGCCGGATCGATCACCCACTCGCACTCCGGATCGAAAATAGTCAGATCAGCATAGCTTCCTTCTGCCACAGTACCTTTTTTCAGTCCAAGTACTTTTGCAGGATTATAACTCATCTTTTCTGCCATCTGCATCGGAGTCAGAATTCCCGGTTTTACCAGTTCTGTATAAGTGAGAGCAGCTGCTGTCTCCAATCCGACAATTCCAAATGGAGCTTTCTGAATTCCCTGATCTTTCTCACTTGCTGCATGCGGAGCATGATCGGTTGCGATCACATCCATGATGTCATCAGCCAGACCTTTCTTTAATACCTCCACATCCTCTTTGGTACGAAGTGGCGGGTTCATTTTATAATTTGCATCATCTTCTGTGATATCATCAGAAGTCATGCAAAAATGATGCGGACACACTTCTGCTGTTACCGGAAGTCCTTCTTTCTTTGCAAGTTCTACCATGCTCACACTGTCTTTTGTGGAGCAGTGACACAGATGCAGACGCACACCTGTCTCTTTTGCCAGCAAAATGTCTCTTGCTACTATGACATCTTCTACAGAGTTCGTAATGCCGGCAAATCCAAGTTCTCTTGATTTCGCATCCGCATTCAACACACCACCATGTACCATGTTAATGTCTTCACAGTGTGCCAACACTGCCATTCCTTCTTCTGCTGCAATTTTCATACCTTCCCGGTAAAGCTGTGCATTCATAACAGATTTGCCATCCTCGCTGATTGCCGGGCTTCCTGCTGCTGCCATTCCACGGATATCTGAGAGTTCCTGCCCTTTCTGACCTTTTGTCACAGCTCCGGCCTGGAGCACATGAACTTTAGTGACCGCTTCTGCTTTGTGTTTGACATAATTGATCACATCCGGTCTGTCTGCCACCGGTTTTGTATTTGGCATCGCTACGATCGTCGTAAATCCGCCATGAAGTGCAGCGGCACCTCCGGTCGCAATATCCTCTTTATACTCGAGTCCCGGATCACGCAGATGCACATGCAGATCAATGAAGCCAGGCATTACATAACATCCCTTTGCATCGATCATATCATCTGCCTTTTCTTTTATCGTCGGCGCAATCTTTGTCACTTTTCCGTCTTTTACCAGAACATCTGCCTTTGTGATTGTCTTGTCTCCCGGATTGATCACGGTTCCGTTTTTTATCAAAAGTATCATCCTGACAGCCTTCCTTTCTTACGTTTCATTCTATAAATTGCTAA
>CAKREL010000039.1 GCA_934317205.1 uncultured Eubacterium sp. | reverse complement strand
TGACTGTTTTTGCAATGCCTATGATTTTAGGCAGCTTTTTTCAACAAGTATATAATATGGCTGATTCTATTATCGTGGGTCAGTTTGTTGGTTCGTCTGCACTGGCGGCAGTCGGTGCCTGTGCTGCACTTACGAATGTCTTCATTTGTATAGCATTGGGTGCCGGTGTAGGTGCAGGAGTGCTCGTGAGCCGTTATTTTGGAGCCAGAGATTATAGTAAAATGAAAACAATTGTGTCAACATCACTGATCAGTTTCCTGATTCTAAGCGTACTTCTGGGTTTATTTGGCTTTTGTTTTTCCCATTCGATGATGAGTTTATTGCAGACACCTGCGGATATACTGGATGAAGCAGTACTGTACCTTCGTGTTTATTTTGTAGGATTTCCGTTTCTGTTTATGTATAACATCCTTTCAACGATGTTTACCTCGATCGGTGAATCAAAGATTCCGTTGGGACTGTTGATATTTTCTTCTATTTTGAATATTTTCATGGATCTCTGGATGGTGGCCGGACTTGATTTGGGGGTATTTGGTGCAGCTCTTGCAACCCTCATTGCGCAGGGGATTTCGGCAGTGTTTTCACTTTTGATTTTCTTTAGCCGGATGCGTCGATATAAAAGTCATTTTGACTGGTTTGATGGGAAGGAATTGCATTCCATGCTTCGGATCGCTGTGCCATCTGTTCTTCAGCAGTCTACAGTGTCAATTGGCATGATGATCGTACAGGCAGTTGTAAATCCATTCGGTACACAGGCACTTGCCGGTTATTCGGCAACGATGCGGGTAGAGAACGTTTTTTCACTGATCTTTGTATCCATTGGAAATGCAGTTTCACCGTATGTTTCCCAGAATCTTGGCGCAAAGAAATTGGAACGTATCAAAAAAGGATATCATGCGGCACTGGTGTTGGATTTATGTTTTGCAGTTCTTGCTTTTATAGTCATTGAAACGCTGCATACCCAGATTTCCTCGTTATTCCTGGGGAAAGACGGAACCGCCCTGGCATATCAGGTGTCCGGGGATTATATGAGATGGCTTGGTTACTTTTTCATTTTTATGGGTATCAAGATGGCAACAGATGGAGTCCTCCGTGGACTTGGTGTTATGCGCCCGTTTCTCGTTGCCAATATGGTAAACCTTGCGATCCGCCTGGCAGTTGCTTTGATTTTTGCACCTCGTTTTGGTATCGAATTTGTCTGGCTTGCTGTACCGGCTGGCTGGTTTGCCAATTTTGTGATTTCCTATGTGGCACTTAGAAAATCGTGGCCAACTGATAAAGCAGCTTCAGTTTGCTAACTGTCTGTTTATTCCGGAAATAGAATTACCCGCACCAACGGTGCGGGTAATAGCATAAGTTATCAAGAATATAAAATCAGAAATATAATGCCGAAAATCCTTATGGAAGCGGATGACCTGCAGCCAGGTACAGCTCATACCATTCTTCGCGAGTCAGTGTTATCTCGCATGCTGCGATAATTTCTTTCAGGCGGCTTTCGCTTGCAGTTCCGGTAATGATTTGCATATTTGCCGGGTGGCGTAAAATCCACGCAGCCGCAATGGTAGTGTCGCTGACATTATATTTTTCAGCCAGTACATGAAGCTTTTGATTCAGTTCCGGGTATTCGTCACTTCCGAGAAAGCATCCTTTCCATGCCGGCATCTGAAATGGTGACCAGGCCTGGAGGGTGATATCGTGGAGGCGGCAGTAGTCGAGCAGACTTCCGTCGTGGTCAATTGAACCAGGGGTTTCCATATTGACTTCCATGCCATTTGCAACAAGATTGGAAACCGGAATGCTGAATTGAACCTGGTTGACAACGAGCGGTTGGCGGACATACTTCTGTAGCAGTGCAATCTGCATCGGTTTGTGGTTTGAAACACCAAAATGGCGAACCTTTCCGCTCTCAAACAGAACATCAAATGCAGCAGCAACCTCTTCCGGTTCTACGAGTGCATCCGGACGGTGAAGGAGCAGAAGATCGAGATAATCTGTCTGAAGCCGTTTTAAAATACCATCGACGGATTTCAAAATGTGTTCCTTTGACAGATCGTAGCAGCCTTGACGAATGCCACATTTTGACTGTAAGAAAATATCTTCCCGTTTCAGGGATGGATCGCCGGCAAAGGCTTCGCCGAACACAGTCTCACTCATACCTCCGCCGTAGATATCCGCGTGATCGAAGAAATATGCGCCCTGTTCCAATGCAGAGTGAATGAAATGGTTCATTTCCTCCTTTGATTTTTCAGAAAGTCGCATGCATCCGACTGCAATGGAAGGAATTTTTTGCAAATGTTTACCCAAAATAGTTTCTCTCATGATAAAAATCTCCTTTCTCAAAATCATCATATCATAGAAGCGCACTCGAGAGTCAATGAAAAATAGATAAAAGACGAAATTCCTACGAACTGTGAAGTTAAGCAGTTTGTAGGAATTTTTTTGGAAAAATTACAACCTGAAAATCAATGTAAATACAACCTTATAATGTTAAAATAAATATGCATATTCAACAAATTTGTTGAAAAATAATGGTGCTTGAATAAAGGAGGGACAGCCGGAATGAATTTAAAAGAAGTTTATGAGATTTTTTATCCGGACAAATGTAAAGAAAATCCATCTGTGTGGAATGTTCCCCCAAAATACCGTTCGAAAAAAGATTTTTTTGAAGAACTTCTTCCGATGGAAATACGATGGATCAATAGTAAAATCTGGAATGATAAAGCACGAAGAAGCAGATTTTTTTCGAATTGTAAAGGAGAAAGCCGATATATTGCATCATTGCGCACATTTTTATTTGAACAACCATGGACTATCTCGAGGATAGAAGGAAAAGCGAATGAACTTTTGAGTGGTCAGATTTCCGAAAAGGTTATGAATGAAAGCTTTTTACGAATTGTAGAGAAAGAAGGAATCGAGATTTCGAGGAAGCTTAGATCATATTTGTTTGATGACGAGACAAATCAGTTGAAAACAAAATGGGGGAACGTACTGACGTTTTATGTTCTACTGGCTATTTTACCGGAAGAAATTAATCAGATTTACGTACAGTATTTGTATAATCAAGAACAGAGTGCGCAACTTAAGGGAGAAGAGGAGAGTAATGGTGCAGCAATAAAAGATGCTGCATTATTTCAATATGAATATCCACCGGATATGAGCATTGTATCGCCGGGAGAAAAAATAAATCATACATGGGTAATCAAAAATGTAGGGGATACTCTATGGGAGAATCGATATTATGAATGTAATCAGTCTATGATGGAATTAGATGAAAAAAACAGAATTCTTCAGATTCCGAAATTTGTTTACCCGGGAGATAAAGTGTCTCCAAGTGTATCATTTTATGCACCGGACAAACCGGGAACTTATGTCATGAACTGGAAAATGAAGGATAGCAAAGGAAAGATTGTTTTCCCGGATAAATTGGGAATAGGATTGCATTTCATGGTAATGGATTTTGAAGAGGATAAAGCAATCCGGGGTGAAAATTATAATGTAATAGAAGAAATACCTCGACTTTCTGTCCCGATTATTGCAGGGAATTTGTATTCTCACACCTGGATTATTCAAAATACAGGAATGACTATTTGGAATGAGTATTATTTGGAGTGTATCAACGGAGATAACTTTTCTTACGTGAAAAAGGAATTATGCGTACCACTTAAGGCGCATGTTATGCCGGGGGAAAAAATCTCTGTCAAAGTGGAATTCGCAACGCCACCGATAGAAGGTATCTATACCATGGTCTGGCAAATTATGAAGAAAGACGGAACACCGGCGTTTGCAAAAAACAGGAGGCTGGAGGTTCTGTTGAATCTGATATAAAAGATGTCGGAAACCATTTGTTTAGAGGAAGGAATCAGAGGAACAGTATGAGTTATGTAGTTACAATTTTCACTGAAAAGCATTTATATCGGGTGAATATTGAAGAAGGAACAAAATATACCATTGGATCTGGTGAAAAAGATGCATTTCCGATGTCAGAGCTTGGCGTAGACGGGCAACTTGGGATCTGTTTTCATGCAAAAAAACAAATCCTGAAGTTGAATGCAAAAAAAATCCCTTTGTCAGTAAAGGAAATGAAAGAAGAAGCTAAGTTAGTTAATATTTGTGAATTTCCGAAAATAGAAGTAAGGTTCACCAGGGATACCGGAGAATATTCAGAATCATATCCTATTCCTTATGAGTGTCAGATTCATATCGGAAGATCTAAAAAAAATGATATTGTGTTAAATGATTCTTATGTGAGCAGAAATCACCTGCTCATTACATCTGAAAGAGGAAAAATACGAATAGAGGATTTAGAGAGTAAATATGGTACTTATCTGAATGGAAGTCCCCTAAAAAAAGCGATGCTGAAATCCGGTGATGAAATTGATATTTGTGATTTGCGTATTATTTGCAAAGAAAACACTTTATATTTTTATAATCTTCATGAAACACCGGAACTCAAATATCAGAAAGAGATAAATCATCCTGGGATGGCGACGAATATTGTTTCTATGCAGAAAGGGTATCCGGTATACCATCGTTCGCCGAGAATCAGAGAATCCTTGCCTGTGGATGAGGTGAGATTGTCGCATTTACCTAATAAACCACAAAGATTTTCTATCAGGAAAGCCAACTTTTTGCCACTTTTAAGTAGTGGCGCCATGGCGGGAGCTTCGCTTGCAATGTCGAGTTTTTCTCCTGCTATGCTTGCTATGCGTGCAGCAATGATGATTTCCCCTGTTGGAAGCCTGATTGGAAATAGCAATAAAAAAGCGCGTAAGATGCTTATGGTCGAAGAGGAAGAACGTTTCCAGAAATATACGGACTATATTGCAGGAGAAAAGGCGCATATTCATGCTATCGGAAAAAAACAAAAGGAAATCATAAACCAGGAGAATCCTTCGCCGGAAATATGCGAAACAATTCTGAATAAGATGTCGACCTCTTTATGGGAGAGAACAGCGACAGACTCTGATTTTCTGCAGGTCAGAATGGGCGCCGGGTATGCCCCTCTTTGTGTAGATGTAAAGCCGCCTACAGATGTCAACGATTTCCATATGGAAAGGGATGAACTGGAGGAGTTGACAGACCGTATTATACAGGAGACTCATTTGGTAGATGATGTCCCTGCCAGACTGGATCTTTTAAAGTATAGTTCTGTAGGTGTGATCGGAAACAGGGACAAGGTGACAGACCTATTAAAGAATATACTGGTTTCGCTTTCTACATTGCACTTTTTCAGAGATGTTCGTATTGTAGGCGTTTTTGATCCGGAAGAAGAGGAAGAATGGAAATCTTTGCGCTGGCTTCCTCATATCTGGGACGATGAATTGCAGACCAGATATTTGAATTTTGATCCGCTTACAGAAGAATCTCTTGCAAGTCTTTCGCTGAATAGTGAAAAAGGCTATGTAGATTCTTATGCTAAATTCCGTGAGAAAGTAAACAGTATCATTGCGGAACGAAAGGATCCGGATTTTCAGGCGAAGTGGAAAAATGGGACGAGTCCGATTCCACATTATATTTTTCTTTTCGCTTCCAGGAAAAAAACGGAGTGCTTTTTATCAATGCTTTCCGAAAATGATCCTGCTATGGGGATATCAACAATCTTTTTATATGATGAACAGTATTATCTGCCGAATTTCTGCCAGTATATTGTAAATGTGGATGATCCGTATGATGACAGAACGGCCACCGCTTTTTATAAATACAGAGCAGATGAGAAAATGTGGTTTACCATGGATCAGCCGATTCCACAGAGAAAGTTTGATGCGTTTTGCAGACAGATGTCGGCTATCGAGGTTGAAGATGCTGTCAAGGGACAGATCCCGGTTTCGCTTACCTTCCTGCAATGCATGGATACAAACAAGGTACGCGACCTGAACGTGTTGGAAAGATGGAAAAAGAATGATAGCGCTGTGAATATTACTGCACCGTTAGGGGAAGGTGAAGGCGGCAAGCTGTTTTCATTATCCCTTCACAGACACTGTTCTCATGGCCTTGTCGCAGGTATGACAGGATCGGGAAAGAGTGAACTGCTTATTTCATGGCTTTTATCTATTGCATGTAATTATCATCCGGAAGATGTTTCTTTTGTAGTGATTGATTATAAAGGCGGAAGTACGGCAACATCGCTTGAAAAGCTTCCACATGTTTGTGGAATTATTACGGATGTTGGCAGTGGGATTGACAGATGTTTTCAATCCCTGGAGCATGAGCTGAGGCGAAGAGAAGCCATTTTTGCTTCGGTAGGTGCAAAGGATATCAAGGAGTACATAAAAGGATATCACAAGGGTGAGTTTAAAGAAGCGGTGCCAAGACTTCTGATCGTATTTGATGAATTTAAAGAGCTGATCAAGGAAAGACCGGTTGTCAAAAAAATGGTTGACTCCATAGCTGCAAAAGGAAGTTCTCTGGGTGTACATCTGATTCTGGCTACCCAAAGTCCGGCAGACGCAGTAGATGAGGGAACCTGGAATAATACCCAATATCAGATTTGTATGAAGGTACAAAATGCTGCCGCCAGCAAGGTGATGATTCATGAACCGGATGCGGCGATGATTACACAGGCAGGAAGAGCTTATGTAAGAGTCGGAACTTCCGAAAAGGCAGAAATTTTCGCGTTGATTCAATCCGCCTGGTCCGGAGCTCCTTATCAGGAAAATAAAGAGCAGGGTGCTTTGGAAGTGCGCTATGTAGAAGTGGATGGATCGCGTATCAAAACAGTAGAAGAAAACCACACCCGATTTGTTTCAGATAAGAAAGAAATTGAGGCAGTGATAGCTTATATAGCAAGAACAGCAGAAGCGGCAGGTATAGAGAAGCAGCCATCGCCGTGGAAAACAGAACTTCCGGATCTCTTTAGCTGGAAGAAACTGCCGGTTGAGGGTGGCTTTGACGGAGAAAAATGGGAGATGACAGATGCTCCTTGGTTATCAGTGCCGATAGGTATTTTTGACAGACCGGAGCTTCAGGTGCAGGGAATACAGTATATGGATTTCCTGAAGGAAGGCAATTTCGGTGTCTTTGGAAGCTCGCAGACAGGAAAGACATCATTGCTCCGGACGATTGCAACATCTTTATGCCGTATGTATTCTCCGCAGGATATGCATCTTTATATCATTGCGGATATGGCAGGTATGGAGGCCTTCCCGCAGGTGGGAGGCGTTGTGGGATCCGGACAGGAAGAGAAGCTGGGTAAGCTTATAAATATGTTGATCAGTTTCCTGAACGAGAGAAGAAAAATCTTCAATCAGGAGAGAGTGGATTCTCTGAAAGCTTACCGGGAACTGGTTAGTGAAGAGATGCCGGCTGTTTTTGTTTTGATTGATCGCTTCAGTGGTATTCTGGAATCGAACCAGGATTATAAAGACGTATTTGTCCGTCTTTTTAGCGAGGGTCCATCAAAAGGAATCTATTTTGTTTATACAGGTGTGAACAATACAGGCGTGCCTTATAAGCTGACGGCAAATGTTTCCGGGGCTATTTCTTTCATGCAGTCTGACCGAAGTGAATACAGCACTTTAATAGGACAGGTGAGAGAAGCAAGATTGCCGGACAGAGCAGGTAATGCTCTGATCAAAGTAAATCAGGAACTGATCAATTTCCAGAAGGCAATGTATGAACCTGGAGAAAATGATAAAGAGCGTGAAATGGCTTTGAAAGCAGAAGCAGAGGGCATGACAAGAGCCTGGAAAGGAAAGCCTGCTTTGAGAATACCGGTTCTTCCAGAAAGCATTTCTGTGAAAAGTATGGCAGATCTCAGTAGCAACGAGCAGGGAATTGCCGTTGGACTGGATGCAGAAAGCATAGAAGCGGTTCATGTAATGCCTGGAGAGACGACGGCAATGGCAGTTACCGGAAGAGTTGGATGTGGAAAGAGCGCAATGCTTCGCAGAATAGGACGGATGGTAATGGAAGTGAATGGCAATACACTTTTATATTGCCTGGACTCAGAGAGAAAATCTCTGGCTGACTTGCAAGAGAGGGGAACTGCTTATGCGCAACTGTCAGAAACTGAGAAAGTACAGGATTTATTTTCCCAGATCTTCAAAGAACTGACAGATCGCATGCGAAAAAGAAAAGAAGCTGCGGCCGAAATCACGGAAGAGCCTTGGATGATCCTGCTTATCGATGACATCAAAGAATGCAGCAAGTTACCGGATGATATACAGCTGCAGTTACACAGGATTATGACAAAGACAAAAGGTTATGGTGTGCTGGTCCTCTGTGGAATCCGTCAGGGTGATCTTTTCAATTTTTATACGCAGGATCAGCTTGGTGTGGACCTTAAATCTTCCGGTGTTGCTCTGGCTTTGTCAGATACGGCAGTGCATTATGAAGGCTTTTATAAGAATAATTTTACGCAAAGCCAAAGAAATGCAGAGCTGGAAAAAGGCTTTGGAATCTTTTTTGCAGGCAATGGCAGCAGGAAGATCAAGTGCATAGATAGTTAGGAGGATGGGAAGATGAATCGAATCATAGTCACAATAAGAATAAAGCAAAAAAAAGAATATGATTTGGAACTTCCTGTAAATCAGAAGATCAAAGACTTGATGCAGGATATTTCAGATTCTCTGGAAGGATTGGATCCTTTGGCATGCTTTGACCCGGAACAGGTCAGTCTTGTGGATCAGAGGAATGGAAGAAGATTAAACGCAGAGAATTCTTTGTTGGAAGAGTGTGTATGGAACGGAGATATCCTGGAAATACAGGGATATAGATAGAAGAATGTATCTAAAATAAAGAGATTACGAAATAAAACGATCTTAAAAACGATGTATGTTTTTAAAGATAAAAAAGTCAGAAATGATGTATTAAGGAAAGGTGGAAATCAAATGAAAATTATTGTAACTCCAGAGGAAATGAGAAGCAACGCAACAAATATCTGCACTGAAAAGGCTAATTTTGAACAGTGTATCAGCAACATGCGCACAATTGTAAACAGCATGAGTGGCGTATTCGAAGGTGAGGCTGCAACAGCTTTTGTATCAAATTTCGAAAGCTACAATGCCCAGTTTACATCTTTTGGAGAACTTCTGGAAAGCTTTGCACAGAAGTTGGATACAGCTGCCAATACTATGGAAGAAACTGACGGAGGACTTGCTGCATCTATGGGACAGTAAGAAAAGGCAATTTGTGCGGGGATACGTCCTCGCACAAAGATGTGCTGAGACAGAAATGAGTGATGAAAAGAATGAAAGAACTAATACTATCTCCGGAAGAAATCTATTATATCGGAAAAGTAAGTGGCGGAAAATATCTGGATTATGATTATATTGCCGCTATGCAGGATATTGGAAAGCGGGGGAAAATAAAAGCACAGGAAATTCTGGATGGTCTTGAAAGGAAGGGATATGCCGAGGAGGATTTCTTAGGCAATCTGGAAGTAGAGCCGGCATGTATAGAAATGTTGCAGCCGGTTTATCAGGGGATGTATGAATCTGAGCTGATTTTACGGGAAGAGTCAGGAGCATCTGTACATTATAAATTTCATCATATGGAGAATCAGATTACATCTGTAGAGTGCCGGGCGCAGGAGTACCGTGTCAGGGCACAGGACAAAGAAGGAATAGAAAAGATGCTGTATTCTCTTTTGGAGGAAGATGTGCATACAGAGGAAAGAGAAGCATACATTGCGATTGACCAGGCAGAAAGGAGCATCATTCTGAAAGGTACTCATATCGGAAAGGATACTTGTCTCTATTTCTATGCAGAAAAAGGTGGTTCTTTCTATGAGATAGCTCCGGAACAAAAAGAAGAAACGATACTTCACCTGGTTGAAAAAAATGTCGTTTGTGAGCAGGCAAAAAAGATTCTGATGGGAGACTGAGAAAATGGCATACAAAGATGAAAATGGAAAAATAACAATTGATGATGTCGCAGCCGGAGAGGATATCAGGAAAATCGAGCGGGCACAGTCTATCCTGCAAAATGCATTGCAGAGTCTGAGAGCAGCTCAGACAGAAGGGGCAAATTCAAAAGGTGAGACAGCCCAGGCTATTTATGATAAATCCCAGGAACTGATTAACCAGATTCAAAGGCTTGATAGTAATTTGGAGGAAACGACAAATTATATTCGTCATGTGCTTGCTGTTTATAAGGCAAAGGATGAAATGCTCAAGGAGATTATGGCAGCAGCACAAAACATGAATTAGAGTGGAGGTATCCAACATGGCTAATATTAGAATTGACGCAGATGGATTGCAGAACAATATTTCATCTATGCGAGCCTATATAAATGAACTGGATTCTTTGAATGCACGGACACAGACGCTTATGACACAGATTGCTTCTTCCTGGGAGGGAGAGGCAAGCACGGCTTATATTAATATTATGACAGAGAGAATTCAAAAAGCAGGGCAGATGAAAGAGCTTTTACAGGAGTTTATATCCTATATGGAGTCTGCCAGGACAAAATTTGTGTCAAGAGATCAGGAAAGTTCGTACTCTATCAGGGGATGCTAGGAGATGAGAAGATGATTATAGATGTGAATCCACAGACAATTACGGGAATCGCCCAGACGATTGCAAATGCCTATGGAGAAGTGGAAGAGGCAGCAAGAATTTTGACATCCATCACGGAACATAACAACTGGAATTGCAAAGAGAGGGATGCTATCAATGACTATACCCGTTCGAATGCCCAGGAGATTTTGAAAATCAGTGAAAAATCCGGAAATTTTGCAAATGTCATGAAGGTGGTTGCAGAGAATTTTACGACAGATGAGAAAAATATATCAGAAATGTTTACCAGTGTAGAGAGTATCATTGCATCCATGCTTACGATCCAGCCGATCGGAAGTGGGACTACGACGAGCAATATCCCGGAGGGTGTAATGCCAATTAATAAATCAATCGGAGCAGGAGATATCAATCTTTCTTCTGTGATCGATCTGGCAAGTCTGAAATTGTAGGGACAGGAGGAGAAGAATGGCATCCAGAATTATATTAGATCCAGAAGCCCTGTTGGCGCAGGCTGGTGAAATGCAGAGCCTGACAGCAGAATATGAATCCCTGTTTTCGAAGGTTACGGGTACTCTGAATGACACCAACAATAATTGGAGTGAACTGTTAGCACATAATTTTGCAGGGAAAATAAGCAGCGCCCAGCAAAGCTTTGCAAGTATTACAGAGCTTCTTTCCAGTGGAGCGGCAGCAGCGAAAAACAGTGCTGCAACCATGCAGTCGGTAGACCAGTCCCTTTTTAAGGTGTTTGGAGGAGAGACAAGCGAGGGAATTAGTCCCGGACAGGTACAGGGGATGACTGATGTCATAGAGGATTACAGAAATTGGGAAAAGAAATCTAAAAAAGTAAAAGCAAAAAGTAAAAAGAAAAAAGACGGTTTTTTGGATTCATTGAAAGCAGATGTGGCAGGAGCATCGAAGGCAATTGTTAAAAAGGGAAAGAAGACCGTTGCAAAAATAAAAAAATCCTATGATGAAAAAGGATTTGTTTATAAGGCACTTCAATATGGAAAATCTGCTGTAAAAGTTGGTGCAGGTGTTGTCAAAATTGCCGGTGCGGTAGCTCTGGTAGCAGGCTCCGGTGGTGCAGCACTTCCTGTAGCTGCTTGTATTACTTTAAGTGCCTGCAATGATATTTATAATGGCATGATGGATGCAACATACACCTATACCGGTGACTATAACAAGGTTGGTAATACAAATGCATTAAAGGATTTTCTTGTAAAACAAGGTAGAGAGACGGGAGAAATCCTCTTTGGAGACGAGAAGCTGGGAGAAAAAATGGGCAGCTGGGCCTATACAGGATTGGACGTTGTTTCTTTCTTAAATGGTGTAGATAAACTTGGAAAATCTTTTGGTAAGCTTCAAACTATAACAAGCGGCACCGCAGAAACGTCAAAGGTATGGGGAGAAATTCACATGGATGACGTTATCGACAATGATCTTAAATATCTCAGCAAAGATGGAATTATTAAGACTGTACTTAATATAGACCCCAACTCTGTAGCTAATTTTGGATATGACGTCGTCACAGGTACGATTAAATCTATAAAGTCAGCAGGAAAACTTGGCAATACTATAGCAGATCTGGCCGTTGGTTAGGACGAGAAAGGAAAATAAAATGGCAAAGCAATTACTACCAAATGGAAGTGTTGTAACCTTAAAAGGTGCGACAAAAAAGTTAATGACAATAGGCGTTGAGGTTGAAATGGAAGGGGATGAAAAAACCTACGATTATATCGCAGTTCCCTATCCGGAGGGGTATATCGATTCGGAAACCATGTTTCTCTTTATGCAGGAGGATATCGAGAACGTTTCTTTCGTAGGTTTTGTAGATGCAGAAATGCAGGTTTTTCGAACTGCATTAGAAGAAACAGATGAAAACGATGCTGAGAAAGAAAGTGATTCATAGTATGATCAGCGACATTTATTTGGCACGTAATCGGAGCATAATGAGAATCTCCGCCGCCTGCAGCTGTCATACAGGCAGACGCAGGAAAAATAACGAGGACAATTTTTTCTTTGCGGGACGCTATATGGCAAGCTGTAATAATGGACTCGGAAGTATTTTAGAGAAAAACTTTCCGCTAAAAAAGGACAGATTCTTTGCTGTTTTTGATGGCATGGGAGGCGGAGAATATGGTGAAATTGCTTCCTATATGGGTGCAAAGGCAACAGAGGAATACTTGAATGCAGAAGAAGCAGATGATATTGCAGGTAAAAAAGGCTATCTGGAAAAAATGTGTACGTATGTAAATGACAGGATATTTAAGGAAACCCTTCGTTTGGATGCGGAGATGATGGGATCTACCTTGGCAGGACTGTATTTTACAGGAAACCAGGTTTGGACTGTAAATGTGGGGGATAGCAGATGTTTTCTCCTGCGAGATGGGAAGCTTCGGCAGATTTCCGAAGATCAGACAGACGAAGCCTATATGAAAGAAAACGGTATTCAAGGACGAAAGCCTTATCTGACCCAGTATATGGGAATGAATCCGGAAGAAGTGCGCGTACTCCCCTATATGGATTGCCTGCAGACGAAAAGGGGAGATCGTTTTCTTATCTGTAGCGATGGCGTGAGTGACATGGTGTCGGTAGATTTTCTGGAAACCATGATGCAGCAAACGCAAAGTACGGAGAAGTGTGTCGATGCAATTCTCACAGCAGCGTTAGATGCAGGCGGTAAGGACAATATTACAGCAATTGTTTTGGAAATAAACAGATAGAATTACAGGAGATGTAAATGGATGAGGAGAGATATCCAGCTCTGCCCTGGCAGGGATGGAAGATTGTAAAAAGGCTGGGACGAGGCGGTTATGGCAGTGTGTATCTGGCACAGCGGAATTCGGCGGGTGTCATGGAAGATGCTGCTGTAAAGGTGATTTCTTTCCCAAAAAATGAAGAAGACATTGAAGCTGATTTTACAGATGGATATGATCTTGTCAGTGTAAGAAATAAGTATAAAAATATGCTTCACAGATACGTAGATGAGTATCAGATCATGCTGGCATTTAAAGGGCAGACCAATATTGTCAGCTGCGATGATTTTGAAGCAAAACCGCATAAAGACGGAATTGGATGGGATGTTTTTATCCGTATGGAACTGCTGACCCCATTGACTACATTGATCAAACAGTATGCAGGAATTATTCCTGAGGAAATGGTTATAAAAGTCGGAAAAGATATCTGTTCGGCGCTGATGCTTTGTGATTCTAAAAATATCGTACATAGAGATATTAAGCCGGAAAATATTATGGTATCGGAATTTGGCGATTATAAATTAGGTGATTTCGGAATTGCCAGAACTATGGATCATACGACCCAGGCAACGACAGTAGGATCAGAGCGTTATATGGCGCCGGAAGTGATTAAAAGAGAAGAATACGGAAAAGAGGTAGATATTTACAGTCTTGGACTGGTGCTTTACTGGATGCTGAATAACCGTAAGCGTCCGTTTATTGATGCGGATCATTTACCAACTCATGATGAAATCGAACTGGCACAGGCAAGGAGAGAAAAAGGGGATCCTTTGCCACGGCCAAAATACGGAAGCAGGGATTTACAGAATATCGTTTTGAAAGCATGTGCATATGCACCAAAAGACAGATTCTCTTCTGCCAGAGAAATGTACCAGGCGTTGGAGGTATTACAATCAGGTGGAAGTATACCAGAACTGCCGAAGCCTGAACCACCCGGAAAACCGAAACTGCCGGATGATGATGGCGAGCTGACGGGAGGATGGGTTTCCGTAGATGATGGTAAGGAGAATGGAAAGCATTTAGATGATGAGGATGAGTGGAGTTCTGTACATGTCACTGAAGATAAAAGGAATATAGAAGAAGGACCTGCTGTTTTAGAAGGGGCTTATCCGGATGAGAAAGAACTTAAAACAATAAAGAAGGCTTTGAATATATGTACAGTTATAATGGGAATCTGTACGCTTGGAATTGCGTTGTTATGGTGTATTCCTATCAGAAAGAAAATTCTAGGAAGAATCGAAAGACGAGAGCCAATCAGTGACGGATTAAAGATAGCGGCTACTATGATCGGATTTATACCGGGGCTGTTACTTCTTGTAAATGAAGATATTTAATTAAAGTGGCTGGGAAAATTTTCAACCATAAGAGAAACAGGAAAAGAAAGGAAGAGAGAGTATGAGGAATCGAAAAGTTAAGATTTTTGCACTTGTTCTGGCAGGTTGCCTGAGCTTATCTGGATTAACAGGATGCGGCGGTGGAATTAAGATGACAACTGACGATACATCGTCCAAATCAGATAGCGGATTGATGGGATCTGCAAAAAAAGAAGCAGATAAAAGTGATGATTCAGAGGCAGATTCTGCCGATAAAGAGGATAAAATAAGTGATGATATGATTGGGCGCTATGTATCCCAGGGATATGAAAATCCTTCCTTTGGATTTGCAATTAATCTCCCGGATACTTATACATTGGAAAATAGAAACAATGTCGCACTAAACGATGCGGACATTGTAGAATCTTCTAATTCAGAAGGCACTTATGATTATTTAAAATCTTTAATTTCGATGGGAAGTGCGGTAGTTTTTTCGGCAGAGGATGGGAATACATATATTGAACTGAACATTCAAAATGCAGCGGTTTTAGATAAAACAGCTACATGGGATGAAGAAAAGAAAATAGCGGAAAATTCAGTGATGACTGAGGATGATGCTAAAAAATTGATGGGAGAAGATGCACAGGTTACTGAATTTCAAAATAATGTGGAAGAAATCACATTTTTGGGTGAGAAACATTATGCGGCACAATATACATTTAAGAACTATGATGTTTCGTATTATGGTGTGACTGTGTTTTTGGTGAATGAGCAGGATTCACGGTATATGTTAGCTGTCAATATAATTGGAGTAGATCTGAATGTAGTAGATCAGGCGGATCAGTTCTTTAGTGTATATACGGAGTAAGGTGAAGGGGAAAAAAGAAAGGTATGAAAAAGTTTTGTATATTGTTTAGCCTTTTGATGTCCACAATGGTGTTTACAGCATGTGGAGCTGGCATTAAGTATAGTAGTGACAGTAATAGTAGTGGTAGTAAGCAAACTAAAAATGCAGAGCTGGTGGATTTAGGATCAGATCCGCAGGCTTATATGCTTTACGGGACCTATCGGAATGAAGAAAACTATAAAGATGAAGATGGTTCCTATGCGAATGAGCATGCGGATGATTATGACTATATGACTCTCCAGCTTGAGGATTCGGAAAAATATGAGGTGCAGATTCTTCCGATACAGATATATGCAGACACTGATTTCCTGATTTATGACCTGTCTGGAAAAACAGACAAAGAACTGAAAGAAGAGGAAGGTCTGACAGACCAGCAGATTGGCGCATTGCATGAATATTGGCAATATAATCACATTCATGCCTCTTTTGTCGAAAGAAAAAAATATAGTGAGGATGGAGAATATTCTTATTCGGTAAATACTCTCTTCACATTTGCCTACGAAGTAGTAGGAGACAAACTCTATATGGGATTAGAAGCTTTGATTATGGATGATGAGGATGAAACTAATCTGGGATATCATGTACAGGATCGCAAGGATTGGGTTGAATACTCTTATGGCTTCGATGGACTGGATTTAATTTTGTCTAAGGACGGAAAAAGTACAAGACTTAAATCTGCGGATATACTTTATGCAGAAAAAAAGAATGAAGGACTTTATGAATGGGGATATGCCCAAAATTCTAGTTCCGGATATGATGGGATAGTTCATTTGTCTTTGAATACGGAAGACGGTTATGATTCTTATATTGAGTGGGCAGATGGAAGAACAGGTGAGAATGTAAAAACACAGATTGATGGCAATCAGTTTACTCTTACCTGGGACAGCACCTATCGTTACAATTATGATCTTGGAGAATCTGAAGAAGGCGAAGGTGGAAAAATCACAGGGATTTTCCTGATTACTAACCGACCAAATGGAGGAATGGATGGAGGCTTGTCCATCTGTGTTGATGGAAAATGGTATCCTTATGTTTATGATTCCACTGCATATTGGAATGGTGAATTAAGTGATAATTTAGAGACAGATGCTGATGTGAGCAGTATGAGTGAAGATGAGCTGGGAGAGTTAAAAGAAAACCAGACAGCAGTCTCAAGCGGACTCATGGGAGCCTTCAAAGAGCAGGGACTTGATTCTACGAAGATAGACGAGTCGACGGGAACAGTACAGATGGATAATAATGTGCTTTTTGCTTGGGATAAGGCAGATTTGTCAGAAGAGGGAAAAGCTTATCTGGATCAATTCCTTGCAGCCTATGTACCGGTAATATCCAGTGCGATAGAAGATGGAAAAGTATCGACAATCGTAGTGGAGGGTTATACCGATTCAGCAGGAGACGAGGCTTACAATTTAAAACTTTCTGAGGAAAGAGCAAAGACTGTTGCAGATTATATTAAAGCAGGTTATCCGGAACTTGCGAATGCTATCGAGGTTGTCGGTAATGGAGCAAATAATCTGATTCTGGATGGAGAAGGAAAAGAAGATGCCGCAGCATCCAGACGTGTAGAAGTCAGATATGTCCTGAAGACAGAGTAGTGATAAAAATCAAACATAAAATAATATAATAGGAAATAAGAGCAGACACATAAGGAGAAGATAAGAATGGCGGAAAAAATTGATCTTAATACACTTCCGAAGGGACTTACAAAGGAAGAATTTACAGCTTTGCCTAATTTTAAAAAGATACGTTCTTTTTTTACCTGGGCTGGTGTGGTATCTATTGGATCAGGGGTATTGATTTGTTCAGAGTATGGAAAGGTATGTCAAAGCGTACTTCGGGCTGGAGGAAGCCTTGAGGAGGTGAACCAGCTATGGGCAGTAAAGCTTAATATGCTGTTTATGGTAATTAGTATTGTTATAGGAATCCTCCTGATAAAAAAGAAAACAACAAAAATGGCGTATATTGTTGCTATAACAGAATTGGTATATGCACTCCTGGCAATTATATCAGGCGGATCCGTAGGCGTTGGGGTGATAGCCTTAGCACTCTCTTTGGCTGGTGCAATCCGAATTGATAAGAAATGGAAACAGTATCAGGAAATATCTGTTGGAAACAAACCGGGGAACAATACCGGGAATACCACAGCCAGAACAACACAGAACAATACATATACAGAAATTCACACATCCGAAACTACTAATAATGGAAGCTCCTGGCAGCAGGCGAAAAAAAATAATGATTTTGTATCAGCTAACAGCCATAAAAGCCTGGAGGAAACACTGAACATTTATAAAAAAGAAAAAAGCTGGTCTGCAGAAAATAATATGATAGAGACTTTGAAGAACAGCAAAGTATGGGTTCCATACATTAGTGAAAAAAACCAGCTGGATATTCTGAAAAATGGAGAAAGATATTATCTTCCAGTGTTTACAAGTAGAGCGGAAATGAAGGAATATGGAAAGAAATTTTCTCAAAGAGAGTTACGCTTTTCTGATGTGATGGATATGGCAAAGAGATCACAATATACATTAACAGGTCTTGTCATCAATGCGTTTACTGATTCTGTTATTTTGGACTGGAATCAGCTCGGCATGATAAATTCTGGTGGCGATGACGAAGAAGAAGAAACTATGTATACGAGATAGTTGCAAAGAAACCTTACTGATATTCAGAAGTAAAAAACTGAATATTGGTAAGGTTTTTTACTTCTGAAATTTGGAAGTAATTTTTGCGGAATATTTGAAATAGGAACGACAAATACCCATATGAAAAAAAAGGTCTTACTGAATGAAATGGTTTAATTTAGTAGGACCTATTTTGAATTATTATTTGTAAAATAAGTCAATTTGTATACTTCTTGCATTATATATATAAACCTATTTTTCACTATCTGGAGCAGCATTTGATAATGCTTTTGCATAAGCTGTAAGTCGTGTTAACTGAGATGCGTTTAGGTTTTTGCATGTTTCGATGAGAAAAAACAGAGAAGGGGATTCATTTTGCTCAACTACTATTCTATTTGGAGTCGGATCAGCAGATTTCCCAACGAGGTAATCTGTAGATGTTGAAAAAACTTCAGCCATTTTAGCAATAGTTTGTATAGAAGGATTACGTGAGCCTGCTTCATATCGCAGATATGCGGGCTGAGAAATTTGCACCCTTTTAGCAGCTTCTTGTTTGGTTATTCCCAGTTTTAGTCTACATTCTTTTAATCGTTCTTTATCTAAAATATCCATTACGTTTACTAATACTCCTGTTATTGTTGGAATAATGATATTTATATTTTATCATAAATAACTTGACAATACCATTTGTATATGGTTAAAATAAAATATACCAATGGTATATTTGGGGCGAAGAATGGGAAAAGAAGAGATTGGAAAACAGATTGACAGTAAGAAATTTAGTAAAACGATGCGGTGCTACGGAGATGACAAACTCGGAAATATTATTAAAGAAATATACTATGACGGTATGAGAGAAGGCTATAATTTAGCCAAATTTCGATTAGAGTTGCTTAATGGTGTGCCACCAGGAGTAGCAGAAAAATATTGGAATGATAATATGGAAAATATTAGAAATGTTTTGAGTTTATGTGAACAGTACGAGGAGTGTGAATGATGATGAATAAAATGCGTGAAATATATGGTGTTGTAAATATGATATTGTTTCCTGAAGATGAGGATCCTGAGATGTTATCATTAGAACTTTTTTCTTCTTTTGCGAAGGCTAAGGAAAGAAGCGAAGAAATAATAAAAGAATTTATTGATGATTATGGTGAAGATTATGTTGAGCATGCTACAAAGAATAATCCAGTAGCAGTCATGGGAAATGGTGATGTGACAGGATATGTTTACATTGTAAAAACACATGCATTATAGCTATTAAATTTGAAAAAAGTCACACCGCATTCTTGTTACTTTAGTGATGAGTTAGGTGTGTCAAATTTCTTTATCAAAATATAGAACTGGTGTTTGCTATATATGGAAGCATATGGTACAATTAAAACATGGAAAAAGATATGCCGGATCATATTCATTTACTTCTGGATTGCAAACCGCAATTTTTTATATCAGATATGATAAAGATTATGAAGGGGAATCTGGCACGTCAGTTATTTCTTTCGCATCCAGAATTAAAACAGGAACTGTGGGGAGGACATTTGTGGAATCCATCCTATTGTGCAGTTACCGTAAGTGACCGAAGCCGGGATCAGGTAATGGCATATATTGAGGGACAAAAAGAGAAGGAAAAAAGAAAGTAGGAGCCTTTATGCAGATTGTATCCAGCTATGGAGTAGAAATTAAAAAAAAGAATATACCGCTCCGTCCTACGCTGGATATTTTTCGGAAGGCAGTCTCCTATCTGGTTTCGGTGTATGAAGAGACCTGGGAAGAACTTTCAGAAATCAGGAATCCACAAAAACGCTTTAATGAAGCGGAACATCTGGTACATGAGACAAAAAAGAATCATGCCAGATTTCCGTTTGACCGTAATTTTCCTAAGATGCCATCTTATCTGAGAAGAGCAGCGATTCAATATGCACTTGGAGCAGTTGCCTCCTATCAGACACGTCTTAGTCTGTGGAAAAAGGGAGAACTTAAGGGAAAGCCGAAGCTGGTCTGTGAGAATCATGTGATGCCGGTATTCTATCGGGATGTCATGTATAAGGAAGCAGAACCGGGAGAAAATGTAGCCTATTTAAAGCTATTTGATGGGCGTGAGTGGAGATGGTTTCAGGTAAAATTACTTCATACCGATATGGAATATCTGCGAAAAAAATGGAGTGGGAAAAAGGCATCCGCCCCAACTTTGGAAAGGAAACATCATAAATATTTCTTTCGGTTTTCTTACACAGAGGAAGTAAGCTTATTGAAAACAACTGTAAAAAAGCAGGTGATATGCAGTGTTGATTTAGGGATCAATACGGATGCGGTCTGCAGCATCATGTGTGCAGATGGCACTATCCTGGGACGAAAATTTATAAATTTCCCCAGTGATAAAGACCATTTGTATCATGTGCTTGGTAGAATCCGCCGTTTTCAGAGAGAACATTCCTCCAGACAGGTCCAAAGCCGATGGGATTATGCAAAAAGGCTGAATAT
>CAKREL010000038.1 GCA_934317205.1 uncultured Eubacterium sp. | reverse complement strand
ACATTACTTGCTGACAGGGAATAGGTCTTAGAAGTAGCTGCCGCTGTCGTGCTTCCACCCTTATACCATTTGATTGTCCCCAGAGAGCCGCAAACGCCTGCATCGGTGATTGTCTGCTCCACTCCACCCTTAAACACATGCGCCGTAAGTGTTGTGGATCCATTATTATTCTTAAATATTGTCCCATTACTTGCCGTGATTGTGACTACGATTGCATCAGCTCCTGCCGCTCCCGTGGCTCCCTGTGGACCAGTCGGACCAGTCGGACCAGTTGGACCCTGCGGACCAGTAGCTCCTGTAGCTCCTTTGTCGCCCTTAACTCCCTGCGGTCCCTGTGCTCCTGTCTCACCTTTTGCACCGGTCTCTCCTTTGACTCCTTGTGGTCCCTGTGCCCCAGTAGCTCCTGTCTTTGCTACAGCAAACGAAAACTTTTTATTAATTGTGATCCCGTCAACCACTACCGGGATTGTTGCTTCACATGCAGTGGTGATCGTCGATGTTGTGGTGAATGTGATTGTCGGTGACGCTGTTCCACTGTTTGCGACAGATGCTGAGATTCCTGTCGGACAAGTGATATTTTTTGCATCGACAATAACAGAAGAACACTGATTTGATCCGCAGAACGCTACCGCCTGCGTGGTGCATTTATTTCCAGAGGTTGCTCCGGATGTATTTCCAATAAAAGTATATGCCTCAGATGTAAGTATTACGTTGTAAGCGTCTGTTACATCGATGAGCGTACATTGGCTTGTCGCTCTAACCGCCATTTCTTTTTCTCCTTTCAATTCGCTATTTAACTAATCAGGTCGCAAGTGTACACACCTTTTGTGTAAATATCACTCGGACTGACTTTGAATTTAAATCCATTTTCCAAAATTCTTGGGTCTTCCTGTGGGATATTCCAGAAATCTTCATCGTCTTTTCCCTGATATCTCCATTGCAGATATGCATTTTCTCCAAATACCGACTTCATGGTCTGGCTGTCTGTGATCCTCTGCGTGCCTCTGATTATCGTTATCGATAAATATGTAGAAACATTTGTATTTTTGAATACATTTCCTTTTGAAGATGAGATATACAGTGAAGTTGTCACTTCTTCCGCAATCTGATCCATACGGTTGTTGATGTCTGAGATTGTAGAAGCCAGTTCCTGTACTTTGGCTAGAAGTTCCGCATCTATTTCTGACTGCAGTTCTTTTACATTTCCTACTGTTGTTTTATTTTTTGACGGATCTGTAAAGCTAACAGACTGTTCCACAACTCTGACACTCAGATACAGTTCCGGCGTATATTCCTCATCACAGACAATCACGGTATCTCCGATTTCAAGATTAAAATATCCCTTTACATCGTAGCTGACCTGCGGCACACAGTTCTTTTTTAACTGTGCCAGAGCCTGTCCATAAAGCATATTTACATTGGAAGTCTCATAATTCCAGTAATATACAATATATCCATCACTTCGTTTTCCCATCAAATTGGATGGAAAGCGATCTCTGGCCTGTACCGCACAAATTGTTCCATCACCTTTTCGTAACTGATATTCAACATTGCCATCCTCATCAAGTTCTGTTTTTTCCAGTTCTTTCAAAGTCAGCCCATCTGTACCGGTAGGTCGAATTGCAGTATACAAATCTGTCATGTCTGACGTTTTTATTACCCCTTCTACCTCTACACCATACCGTAATGTTATATCAGTCCGATTTCTTCCAATTCCCTGTTCAAAGTCAGAATGTTCTTTATATACATTCATAATTACTGCCCCAAGAGAATAATCCTGGTTCAATCTGGTTACGAATTCAATTTCTGCATCAAATACATTTGCCAGAGAAAACAGCCGCCCTAAAATCGTATCTGTACCTGTCCATTCGTGCTTTATTGATTTATCAGAAACCTCATTTATTCCAAGCTGTACCGTTTTTTCATAATCAAATACATTCAGATATTCCTCAAAACTCATAGCAGATGATGCCGCATACGCAGATACATATTCGTTTAGCAATTCAAAATTCAATGCATATGCTTCTACTTCTACCACATCTTCGCTGCGAATGCAGTTTACAATATTCAAATAGTAATCTTTTTTATGATACTGAAAGGAAATTTTATTTCCCACTGTCAAATATACTGAATCTTCGTGTTGGGCGTCTGCTTTAAATGAAAATGTATGTGATGAGCCACTTAAATATTGATGGAGTTCATCATCCCAATAATGAAGACCATCGACAGCTTCATTGTCCATAAAAGCACATACATTATCATGCGTGCTTATTATTGCAATCCTGACATTTTCCACTATAAATAAGCCTCCCTTATCCTTGCTGTTACCGTTGGTTCCGGATTTGAAAAATCAGAATAAAAAAACTGTACTTTTGTATCCCCTGGTGGAACTTTAAAATATTTTGATCCTGTTATCTCATCCCCCAGATTTGGAATCCCATTCACATATACTTTTGTTCTTGGACCATCTATGCTTAATTTATCTCCCTGCTGATAACGATTTGGAATATCATAAATATATGAAACATTATCCGATCGCACTGTAAGCTCACGGATTCCAATCTGATTAATCATACGCATCTCATCATAATCTGACCATTGTCCAATCCAAACGGTGACTGTTGCAGCCTTTTTATCTGCAAGTTCGGGAACTCGATATTGAAACTTTTGTCCTGCAAAACAGAATTCAAACCAGTCATTATTTTTCATGATATACTCATGTCCGCCACCGTTTTCGCTATGATACATATACGGCTGTTTATTCCAATCTTCCGGCATAAACCATATTTCATTTTTTATAGTCGCATTTTCGCCAAGACACATTCGGATAACTGATTTATACATGCTTCGTTCCAATTTATATAAATTCAACGATGCCAGTAATTTTCCATTCTGATCACCTACATTTACCTGTATAACCCCAGTTTCCCATGCATATACTAACTTCCACAATATCCTTGCATCCACTTTAAAATTCTTACTTCCGGTTGTTCCGTCGCTTCTGACCGGCAATGTGATCTGTCCGCAGGCCCCATGCCACTGTCCAGCACCGCTTCCAGAATTATCTGCTGTAAGACAATAAAATGACTGCTTGTTTCCATCCGTATAATTCATCGTGCGAAATGTACCGTTTTTGATATATTTGGTATCTGTCAATATTCCAGAACCAACTGTCAGTCTTTTATTAATTGCACTTCCATCTGAAAGATTCAACAATAATTCCGATTTTTCTCTGACTCCCCTGTCCGGTTCTTCCCTGCTGCCAAACTGCATCGCCCCATAAGCACTCACCATGGCAACATAGCCATTTTCGTGATTATGCAGCACATCATAGCTGACAGCTACTGGTATAGAGCCATTATTCGTTATGGTAGTTTCCAAAATTCCTGTTGACGTATTTTTACTGGCTTTAAAAATCTTTTCTGTCAAAGAATATTTAAAGGGATTTGCACAATAAAATTCAATTTCTCCGGTAACGCAATTCTGTCCAGACGCTACAGATGTGTTACTTGTTTTTGTTCCAATAAAATATTTATCTGGTTCGTCTGCAAAAATAAGCTGGGCCTGCTCCACATTCAGTATCTTGTTCAGCTGATTATATGCTTCTCTGAAGTTTTCTGCCGATGATGTACAAATCTGATATCCAACCGTAATAGTACGTGGCGGATATCGTTTATTCCTGTAATCGGAACCATCTCTGTTCCCAATCTTCTGATCATCTACTTCACATTCCAGCAATTCTCGTCCACTGGTATATAAGGTCAGGTATCCCGACACCATATCTTCTATATATGCCCCGTTAATTTTTACTGCTTCAGGACCGATATTTTTCTGAGTATTTATCTGATTTGTATCTACGAAGTTATACATCATCGATACCCCCTCATATGTTTGTTCAACTTATTACGTTTTTCAATCTCTTCCTGTGTATAAGAAGCGGTTGCTTTTGCAGCTTCTCTTCCGTCAATTATAACCGGGATTTCAAAATAATATCTTGCATTGATGTCTCCGGCATAAGAATAGGATGTATCTACCTGAAATGCATTTGCAGATGCCGCCATCCGGTTGATATAGCCGGTCGGAATTGCTTCTTGTGCCACACGTTTGGCAGCTTCACGCACCTCGCGGATCTTGTTTAGCATACCAATAGCCATTCCTTCCGTGGTAAATTCACCACTTTCCTCTGTTACTTTTGATGGCGAATGAATCTTTAAAGCGTTATTGATTGTCTGCGATACAGTGTTTGCCAGTCGATTAGCAGCCGCAATAGCCTTTCCTGAACCACTATTGATTCCGTTTGCTAATCCAACTGCTGCATAATAACCACTGCTTCGGAATTTGCTTTCCATACCATTCACTGTCCGCTCCATTGCATTTACGTTGCTGACAACCTGTGCTTTTGCAGAAGTCATTCCTCGCGTCACAGCTGTAGAAAGCATTATGCTTCCCTGATTTGCGGTAGACTGCATAGAATTAAATCCTGTTTTTGTAACATTCGCCATTGCTGCCATGCCAGTCTGTGTAATGGTCTTATTCTTCTGCATTGCTGCACTGGTAGCAGTATTTACTTTCTGAAATGCTGCTTCATAAATCTGTGGCAATGTCGATACAGAACGTTTTGCAGCATCTGCAGATGATTTACCAAAATTGCTCATGATCTTGGTCATGGCAGAATTCAATGTACTTTGCTTAGACTCAATTCCTTTAACCAGACCATCCACCGTATACTGTCCAACCTGCATAAACAATCTGGATGGAGAATGGATCTGCAGAGCATCAGTCGTTCCCTGATACAGACTAATGCCAAGATTTCCACCAGCAATCGCCGGCTTCGGACTATTCGACACTTCATCTGTCACAGCATCAACCACATTTGTTCCAACATCACTAAACATGGTAAAATCTGCTTCATCTAATGCCTGTGCCATCGTCCCAAGCACACCTGACTCTCCTTTGATGTAATCCCGCAATGTTGCCTTATCCGCATCTGATAACTGCATGGAATCCACAAAAGTATGACTGATGGAATCATATGCCTGTTCCCACTGTTCCTGTGCTGCCAGAACTTCATCCACACCGCTGTTCATCATGTCACGCAATAACGGTAATGCTTCCGGACCGGTAGCACCGATTGCATTCAGATAACTCTCACTGACTCCAGCATTGATGGCTTGTGAATACAGATCAGCAAACTCCTGTGTTTTCTGAATGGTATCTGCCTGATTCTTTTGTACACTGGACCATGTTGTCTCATTATCTTCCTCAATTTTGTCATTTAAGGAACTGAGACTGTCCGTCATTGTCTGGTAAGCATCTGTAATACGGTCTACGGTATCCTGCTGCACCTCTGAAAGACTCTCCAGACTGATTTTCTGCTGCTGTGTATTCTCTGATGTAGCCTGTGATGCTGCCGCCTGTGTCTGTGCAACGATTTCACTGTACTGCTGTTCCTCAGCTTCCAACTGCTGCAGTTTTTCTTTCAGTTCCGTCTGCTTATCGCCCATCTCTGTCATGGTTTTATAATACTGACGGTATGAGGTTCCATCGGAGATTGCTTCCTTGTATTTCTGTTCCGCATCTGTCCTAGCTTTCGTCGCTTCTTCCAGATCTGCCTCCACCTGCGCTTGGTCTTTCAGAACATTGGTCAGATTTTCCTGTGCCACAGAAGCCTCATCCAGTCTTGCATAAGCATCCGCTTTTTCCTGCAGTGCTTCACTGGTCATATTTAGCTGGTCTCTCTCTTCGCTATAAGAGAGATTCAGATCATCCATAGAACCATTCAATGTCTCTACCAACCCCTGCAGCTTTGCTTTATCCTCTGCCGTTTTGCGTTCCTTTTTGGAAAGCTCTACAATCTGATCAATCAATTTTTTGTTTGCGGATGTGGTCGCTTTAATATCGTCAAGTTCTTCTTTTCGGCTGTTTTTATTGGAATCAATCGCTTCGGTATGTTCATCGATAGCATCTACCAGCTCTTCCCGACGCTTCTTTTCATCCTGCATTTTCTTATTCAGCTTACTGATGATTTTTACAAGAGCAACAATGCCAACCACACATACTGCAATGGCTGTAACAACTGCTCCAATTGGATTCGCTTTCATGGCCGCATTCCAGATTAACTGTGCTGCTGTGGCAAGACTGATTTCACCGGAAAGCACACCAACTGCTGCTGTTTTTACTGCAATCGCCACATTACTTACTTCTGCAGCTCTAGCGCCGGCTGTCTCAGCTGCCGTATTCGCTTCCTGTGCAATCGTCTCTGCATTGACAGACATAGCTGCCGCTTTATTTGCCTGCGCCTGATACTGTGCCGCAATAGCCGCTTTTCTTTCTGCGTCTTCACTTGCCTTAGTTGCTGCCGCATTCGTAGATTCCGCTATTGACTTTAATTTTGCAGCTTCTGCACTGAGTTCCGTTGAAGTTGAAGAAGCCGCACTAGCTTTCGCCTGCGCCATATCTGCTTTTTCCTGTGCCTTAGCTGCTTTTGTCGCAAGTGTCTTAGCTGCTGTCTGTGCTTCCTCTGCCTTTTTCTGTGCAACACTGGCTTTGGTGCTTAATTCATGTGCACGTGTAGCCGCAATTGTGGCTGCTTCCTGTGATTTCACAGCTGCTGTCTGGAGATCCATAACACTCCGCATTGCCTGCAGTCGTTCTTTTCCCTCTTTCCAGACGGTATTTAATCGCTTAACCTTGTCATCAATAGCAATCGCTGCCTTATATGCTACAAAACCGCCTGTTGCCGTCCCAAGTACAGGAATTAATGTATCCAGATTGTTGGTCACCAGCTTTACTCCAGGAGCCGCAATCTTCACGAACTTGCCAACTGCTTCACTTGCGACGGTAAATGTAGTATTTACACCAGTCTTTGTGATCTCCAACTGTTGTTGGAAATTTGGCAGACCAGCTTCGGTCAAACTGTTGTCTGCGGAACGGATCACTTTCTCCATTCCACGAACCACTGCTGTATTCAGATTCTGGAAAGATGTTCCAATACCGGCACTGGCTGTTCTTGCCCGTTCTGCAAAGCCATTTACACCACCATCCAGTTCAATCAGCTTATTATTGAACTGGGTAAATGTAATTTGTCCACTCTGTAATGCTGCATACAGATCATTCTGTGCCGATTCACCGGCATATCCAAATGCCTCTGCCACATCATATAATGCCGGTCCCATCGTCTCCTGCAGAGTTCTCCAGGATTGGAGATCAACAGAACCTTTGGAAAGCATCTGAACATACTGTGTCAGACCTCGTTCCGCGTCTGCCGTAGCTGCACCAGATGCCAAAAACGCATCATTTAATGCAATAGATGTTTTTGTTGCTCCATCCAGATCTCTGGTCAGAACCGCAATTCCCTGCGTAGAAGATACGATGCTATCCAATGAAGTCGGCAATCCGTCAATTCCGGTTGATAACTGATCCATGGATTTCTGTGCATCATCCGCAGAGAATCCAATCTGCTGCATAACTTTCGGATACTGGTTTAAGGTGTCAAATCGTTTTATTGCTCCATCCACGGAAGATTTCACCTTATTCACAGCCATATCCACCACTTTAAAAGCACCTGCGCCTTTGGCAACATCCAGCAAACTTCTCTTGGACTGTGTTGCTCCGGAATCAATCTGATTCAGTGACTTTGCTGCCGCATTCATTTTTGTGGTAAATCCCTGGTCTGCTACACTTAAGACCGCCTGTACACTATAGCTTTCCATCCTTTTTCCTCCTTTCCTTCTGCATTCTTGCTGCCTGCATCAGACGTTTGCCAATTCCATGGTGTTTTACTGGCTTTCCGGTCATTGCTTCATCGACTTTCTCATCATAATCAAAGAACTGGCTGAAATTTTTATATACCGGAACTCGCTTTCTGCCCTGCTTTTTCATGGCCTGCACATCCCAGCTCTGCCATGCCAGCAAATGTAGCATATATTCATGGTCTACCTGCTGTAGTCTGTGTGCTTTCATTCGCACGCAGTATTCATACATTGTCATACGATCAATCTCAGTAAAATCATGAATTCCAAGATAGCGCAGACTGTTCAGGACAATATTGTCGTAAGTTTCCTGTGAAGATGTTATTTCTTGTTCGCCGCATCCATCAGTTTCTGCATCTGTGCCATCTTCGCCTTCGTTGCGTTGTGCTTTTTTAACTCATCAATCACCTCTTCATACAGAGCATCGATGTCGTCCACCTGATCAATGTACGCATCCACTTCTTTCAACGTCGGACGTTTCTTTTCTGCACAGGTTCCCTCATACAGAAATTCAGCTAATGTTACTGCATCGTTATCCAGAAGCATCGGTACCTTTGTTTCCAGACCGGTTCCAAACTTAACACCAGACTGGCTTGTTACAAAATATTTTTCATCCAGTTTTCTTACAAATCCAATCCCGAAATGAATCTCATAATCGTTTCCATTGATATTTAAAACCATGTGATTTTCCTCCTCATTCAAAAAAAGAGAGCAGCCTATGCCGCTCTCCCTATATCAACTTTTACGCTCCAGTTTTCTGAGTATCTGCAAACACATACTCCGCCGCTTCCTGCTGCTCTGCAGTCACGGTTACATCTCCGCGTTTTCCCGCGCCATTCAGACCAAAGGTCAGTGATAATTCCACAAAATCATCTGCAGGAGATGTCTTCTCAAAACTGGTCAGATATCCCTGGAAATACATGCCTTTGAACTTATTAGATCCGGAAGAAGCTTCCGCAAGATTTGCTTCCCATACTTCCATCAATTCATCATTGTCCATTGCATCTTCCAGCTCATCGATCAGTTCATCCCCTTTGGCAAGGATAGATGATACGGTGATCTCTGTCTCCGTAGTACCAGGTGTACGGATTGGTCCATCCTTTGTCATGGTGGAATCCGCATCTTTACTCTTGGTTCTTCCGTTTTCCGTTGTAAATGCAATCGTTTTTGCATCATTGCTTGCAGCTTTTGATTTGATGCGGAACAAGTACACGATTTTTTTACCCTGTACGGCTTCCGCAAATAACTGCAGTCCCTGTAATTCTCTTACTCTCATTTTGTTCCTCCTAACTAAACCAGAATTCCACTTCCAATATTCCATGCAGAAGCGGCTGTTTTGTCGTTGTATCCGGCACAATCCTCTGTGTCACATTTTTCAGCATCCAGGAATAATGTGCGGTATGTTCCAGCTTTTTACAAATACTGGTTATTTCAGACAGCAACCCCGATACCGTTCCACGCTGTCTTGGATTGCTGTGCCAGACATTGATTAGCTGCTGGCAGCTTCCAATCCGGTTTGATTTTGTCTTTTTTGTATTCTGTTCACTATCTCCCAGATATACAAACGGATACGGTGTTCCTTCCGGCGGCAGAAATGTATCATACACACCGGTATCCGTATCCTTATACTTTTTTCTCAGTTCAACCAATAGTGCACTGAATAATTCCTGCTGTGGTTCCATCTTATCCCTCACTTCATAAGTCTGCTCAAATCACTTTTGAACTGTTCCTTCTGTGCATAATAAGCAGGGCGCATAAATGGCTGCGCATTCATGAACCGAGTGCCCCACTCCACATACGGCGCATATTCTGCCGTTGCTTCGCTTTCTGCAGTCAGCCCACCATCACGAAGTTCCAATGAAATGCTGCGTTTCAATGTACCGGTATCCACCGGAGCGTTGCGCTGCGCCTTAGCCTGCAATTCCGCACCGTTCATCTTTACGACACGTTTCACTGCGTCAAGTCTTCCATTCTGCTGCAATTTCTTTCTTAACGCATCTGTTCCTGTCACTGTCAGTTTCATGTCTGCACCTCACTTACGATCAAACACTGTTTTACCCGCAGATTCCTTACAGAATCTACCTGATACAGCTTATCGCGAATCCGAATATGATCATACGGATCCTGATATCGATTCTGTAGATGGATAGTCAGGCTTCCCTGCTGGATTTTTCCATACACCAGAGTCATTGTCTCTGTTCCTGTATCCATTACAGATGCATAGCGCAGTGTTTCCTCTATGGTATCTGCTTCATAATTGCCAGTTTCTGCATCGTATTCTCCTGGTGTGATCTTCCGGAAATAAATTGGTGTATCATATCTCACAGAAATTTCACCCGCCCTTTCGTGACTTCTTTCTGACTGTCCAGATATGCCTGTATATCATCCATATACCCGGCAAAATCATTTGAAGACCAGGACTGGCTCTCTCCCTCTACGGTGTGGGAAGAAAGCCCCTCTGATCCGATTTTATTGAATCGAATAACTGAAACATCCAAAATAATGTAACTCATTTCCTCTGGTGGTTCTAAACCGCCAAGCAGAAACTTTAACCGCCTCTTTGTGGCATCCAGAATCAAGTTCAGCTTTTTATCCTGAGACGTATCGTTCTCCTGTATTCCAAGCAACATTTTCAGATTTTCCAGCATATCCCCACCTCATTACTTTCCGGCAGTTTCTTCCACTTTTTCAATCAGCGGAACTCCCTGTTTGTTTTTCTCTCCAGCAAGCTCCTCAAGTCTTGCATTTGTCACTTTTACACCTTTCCGGGGAAATGTATCCCCCGGATGGTATTCATGATCCGCATCATGCAGATCTGTAAAATATTTGATTACTTTATACATTGGCAGCCTCCTACGCTCCTGCATTTACAGTAACGGTAACATCTCCGGAACGAACAGCCTTATAGTTCTGATCACACTCAACTAAAGTAATGTGATGAGCAGCTGTTGACGCAATCTCGGATTCACCATCCCATTTAGACCAGCCTTTCACATCCATGCCATAAGTCACAGAAGTTGCCGCTGCTGCATCTTTGTACTTCCAACAGTTTTTCGGAGACATAAGCTGCTCTTTTATGGTAAGTTTCGTTTTACCTGTCTCTGAACCTGCTGCAGATGTCACATTTAGGGTTCCAAGAGTCTGAGTGTCTGAGTCACCAACAGAAATATAAGCAATTGCATCCAGATATTCACAGAACAGGCGCAATCCCATAATAGCGAACATGTCGGAAATAGCTCTCTCATAAGTACCCTGTACATGGAATCCGATAAATCCGGTTGTGGAATCTGTTGTATACTGCAGACCAGCTTTTACAAACTCAGAATCGCCCGGATCAACATAATATGCAACCATGTTGTTGAGTGGAGTTGCAATAACCACACCTTCCGGAATCTGCGATGTCATAAACACAACATCTGCTCCCATGAAGTTTTTCATGTATTTAAAGCCAAACGCTGTCTGTACGGTGATATCTGCCGCGCCAAGATACTTATACACATCAAGCGTATTTACCCACACAGCGACACCGGTTGCTGTACGTTTCATTTCCTGGAACTTATTTACAACCTTTCCGATTGACATCGCAAAAGCCATCTGCCAGGTAGATTCATGTCCGACAAGGGAACCAGCCTTTAACTGTGCGTAGAATCTATCAGATACCACATTGGTCAGATCAGATTTAAACTCCTCATCTGTGGACTGTACCGCTGCATCATAGCCTCTCTCTGCAATTGCTTCCAGAGAAACACTTTTACGGTATTTCTCGATTTTAATGGTATCGAAGATCTGTTCCTCTACTGTGTACTGAGATAACGGGATCTCATCACCTTCCGGAACGTCACCAGACTGTAAGGTACCTTTTACTTTCTTTGTCTTTAATACGGATCCATTTTCTTTTCGGATCATTTTGGTGATTCCCAGAATATCCAGTAAGGCCTGCAGACTCTTGCCAAAAGATGTGACAAAGTCAATCTCTCTGGCTCTTACCTGAACCTGGTCCTGTCCTGTTAAACCTGCTGGTGCCGCAAACACCTGCAGTCCTAATTTTTCAATATTATGCATTCTCTCTATCTCCTTTACTGAAATAACTCCATATTCTCAGCAATCAAACGCTGTCTCTCCGCAGGATTTGTGATTGCCAGAATCTGGTCTTTTGTCATGTTTCCTTTTCCACCGCTTCCTGCCTTTGGTGGATTTCCTTTCAGTGCATCTTTCACCGCCGCCTGCACTGCTGCCTTGTACATCTTCGCAAAGGCTTCAACGGCTGTTTTGGTATCCTCTGCATTTTCGGATACCAGATGTCCCAGAAGTTCATCCGGAATATTGATTTCTTCGTCAGCCAGCATCTTCCGTGCTGTCTTTGCCATCTCCGTAATCGCATTCTGTCGTTTCAGATCAGCCAGTTCCTTTTCCAGTTTCTTATTCTGGTACTGTGCCTTTTCCTCTTTTGTCATCTTGGCCAGTTTTTCCGCTTCTGACAGCTGATCGTTGGTCAGTGCCTCCCACTTTTCCTGTGCTTTGGTCACTGCTGTATTGACTGCTTTCTGCACTCTACGGTCAAACTCTGCCTGATTTCCCTCACCTTTTAAAAAATCATCAAAAGATAATGCGCCGTTATCTCCAGAACCTGCGCCAGCTCCACCATCGTCTCCATCCCCGGATCCGCTGCCATCTCCGCCACCGTCTGCAAATAACTGCAGGTTACTCATTGGAACTCTCCAATGCATATTCATAAATTTCATAAGTTACCTCTTTCTGCCCCAACCCATTCACTTAAGCCCAGGTCATTGCACCGAACCATAGTTTTACGACATTCCGGTCACATCAGTTACACAATCCGGATATTCTCCGGAAATTCATTAACAATCAACTGAATGCCAATGAAAAAGGAATCTACCAGAGTTTTTGACTTCTCTGATAGATTCCCATATTTTATATCAACCCATCCGGGACTGATATCGTATTTTATTTCATCTTCTGTCAGATCCTCCACAGATTTGATTAATGTCTGTGCCAATGCCGTTGCGCCGGCGCAAACAATATCATATCCAAATGCCGCATATCCCGCATGCCCTGATATTGTCACACCATCGTCACGGACGTTCACTTCGATCAAATGCACCGCCTCCTGTCGTTCCGGTCATTCCCTGCCGGTGGGAGATATTAGGATCACCGCCTTCCTACTCTACAAATTTCCAATCATCTGCCAGCATATCAGCCTGAGACGCTAACCATCCCATCTGAACACCAGAGGTTCCACAGAATGCGATAGCCATATTTCCAATAGCTTCATGGTCGCAATTCACGATAGCTCCAGTGGATGTCTTGTAAGAAATTCCGGTTGCAAGTTGAATGTACTGCTTTTTACCGTTCCAGCCTTTACGTGCCACTTTCATTCCACGTTTCAAATATTTGATTGCTTCTCCAAATGGAAAAGTGGCTTCTCCACCCAATTCCGGGCAATTCTCGCCATCTGCCAGTACCCACTCATCGGAGCATATATTTCCAAACGTATAATCTGGAATCTGCGTCTCTCTAATATCCAGTTCTTCACCATCTTTTGTGTGCATGATAATAGTCTGTTTTTCTTTCGACCAGAACCAATAACCGCCCCAAGATGGAAGTTTTACTTTAGCTCCCTGTTTCATTGCTTTGAATGCTTCTCTAAATACCATATTTACCTCCTACGCTACAATACTTTTGATTCCGTATGCAATCGCACAATCGTGTTCAATGATACATCCACGGGCATCTCCCCATCCCGGTGCGAAATAAACTATGTCTGCATCTGCAAGTAATTCGAGTGATTTTCCAAGAAACCACAGTGGTTTTGCACCGACTGGTGCGCTCTGAAAAAAGGAATCAATGACCTCTACTGGCTCTCCCACCAGTTCAGTTGCCTTTTCGATTGCCTGTTTGCGAACTGCCAAGATTTCCTCGTCAGTCTTGCCACCCATCGGCTGAGAAATAAATAATTTCTTCATGTTCTACCTCCTATTCTTCTGTATGGCATGTATTGGTTAATTTACCGTATACATCTTCGTACAGTTCCTGCTTGTCCCCGTTATAGGTATACTCTGCATAAATCCCATCTCCACTGATCGTGGTGGATACAAGACATTTGTAATTCTGGAGCGTCTTACACGACCAGACTACAAATACGTTTGATAAGTCAATTCTTTGCTGCGTATGATACAGATCATCATTTTTGTTGTACCACTCCACCAGTTTCTTTTTGCACACGCTCTCAAAGTGCGCCATTCCTGTGATAATCATGTTCTTTTACCTCTTCCTTTCTTAAAAATGGGTATAAAAATACCACTAACCATTTCTGATCAGTGGTATCTATAACTTATGCTTTGCTTCTTCTGACAATCGCTTGAAAATTTCCTTGCATTTCTGATTAAATTCTTCTTTTTCTTCCTCCGTACTCTCTTTTGGATGAAGAAATGCTTCCCTTTTCTCAAGTGACATATTTTTCTTTTCCTCTTCTGAAAAATGTATATACTCAAGATCAGTTCGCAGTAAATAACATTCGTGAGGAGACAGTTCATTTTTTCTGCGCTGCTGCTCATCCTCTGAAAGCAACAACCACTCTCGTGCTGTTAATGCCATTATTCCAATTCCTCCAAAAGAATGTAAAACTTTCCATTCTCTTTAACTTTGTTAATTACTTTAAATTTTGCCATGTATGGATAAAGCACTTCATTTTCCATATCATTTAACCCTCTAAGGTCTTTTCCATTTTTCGCATTTTGGATATAAATCTGTACCTGTGCATCATCATTATATACATCTCTTTTGGTCGTTGACAAGTATTGTTTTGGAATATACTCTTTTCCTACCTCAAATTCATCAAAGTATTTCTGTGCATCCTCTTCAAACAAAAATGTTACGGAACGATTTAAATTTCCTTTATAACTTGGTAGTTTTTCAAGTGCCGAATCCAGATTCTTGATCCATTCTCTTTCAATATCTGTCAATTCTGAATTGGCGTTTCTTCGCAACTTATCATTGAGTGAATATGAATCCGGACTTATATATCGTACAACTGCTGCCTTTTCATTTAACGTAAGTCTACTTTTCTGTTCTTCCAGCCACTTATCAAATGCCGATCTATCCATGTAAGCACTTGTAGAGCATCGGCAATGCGGATGCATCGGTGGTGCATTCTCTCCCGGCATCATATCTTTTACCAGAAAATGCTTCTGATCTAACGCACGGCAAGCACTACAGGCAGTTCCAAGTGCATGAAACTGGTATTCTTCATACCCATTTCTCTCAAACGACAGCTTTTGTGCTTCTGTCTGCACTCTGGACAACTCCGTGACCATTAATGTCTCAGCATTGTATTGACTGACACCAAACCGTTTTTTCAGATGAGTTGCCAGTTTTCTTGGATGCCGCCCTCTAATCAATCCAGTCTGTAATAAGTTCGCCAACTCGGCTTTCAACATGTCCTGATACATCCAGATACGGTCTGAGAATGTGGCCTTTTTAAATGACGCATTCACAAGCGCATCTGCTGCCTTAGCATTACCCTGAATCGTTGCTCCAAGTATTCCTGCCTGCCGCTCAAACTCATCCATTGCCCGCTTTGTAAGCGTTTCATTAAAAAACTGCTGAAGTTCATCAAATCCAGATACCATTTCCAGACCAATGTTTGCTTTCAGCAGTTCCAAACGGTTTATTTTCATTGTAGCATTGTACAGGCGCATCTCCTCATTTGCCTGCTTGGAAAAATCTTTCTCTTTCACATACTTTGCAGCTTTTCGTGCATATTCTTCAATATCAAGCTGAGACACTTTCTTTTTTGCTTCTGCCAGAGTAATTCCCTCTTTTCTGGCATACTTCACATAAAAGCCGTTGATTTCTTTCGTAATCTCATCCTGCATGTTCTGAAAGATTTCCTGAATACGTTTCTGATATTCCTTTTCCTCAGTAATGTTATGCTTTCGCTGAGCCGCTTCCCTCTTTTTCCAGTACTCCTGTGATGTCACCTGCTGCACCTCCGAACAATCCTCTCATAACAGCATCATCCTGATTCTTTTTCTGTTCTTCCTCAAGCTTATCTATCTCCGCCTGCACATTATCCACAATAGACAATGTACCAAGCTGAGTTTCCTGTGATACAATTCCATCCAGATTACCGGCAATCTCCGTCTCTTCCAACACATTTGCCGGAATATTCGGTGTGAATTTGTAATGTAACTTCACCCAGTCTTCATTTTTCATACCGGAAACTGGATTTGAAAAGATCAGACGATAGCGCCGGTTCATTCCAGAAGTAAATTTTCGCTCTTTTGTCTTTTCAAGATTGTGCATCGCCTGCAACTTGTATTTCATGGCAATTCCGGAACTTGTCCCGAAATTTTCATCTGAAATATTAGCAACCATACTGATATGGAAAATCAGTTTTTCCAGTCGGTCAATCAGATGCTCCTGTGTCGTATCGCCATCCGGCTTCTGCAGAAAATCCACATTCAACTTGTCAGCCTCTCCATCAAAATTGATAATCCTGTCATCGCGAATATGTTTTACATCTTCCTTGTCAAGATACGCTCCCAGAACTTTCAAATAGGCATCAGCAAAATAATCCACATCATTGGCTTTTTCACTGATTGCCTTGTTATATGCATTGATCATGGTCAAGACTGGTTCGAAAATTCCTATCCGCTCCCGGTTTTCTACATACTCTGTCGCTGGCACTCCCTCAAACCCATGCTTCTTTTCATCCTCATCCCACACAAGTTTTTCTTTTATGGTAAACCATCGTACATTCTCATCATCTGATAAACTTCCATGCAATATCTGATCATCATCGATATATAATCTTACAAAATATCGTTCACGCTGTAATACCGAATCATCATAAATCATAAATCCATCCATGGGTGAGAGATATGTAATTCCAACGTTTCCGATTGAATCCACATAATACATCTCATATCCATTTCCAAATATGCTGCATAATTTTGACAATTCTGCGTTGTTATCATCCTGATCATTGTACTGATCAAGAAATTCCACATATTTTTTTATATCTTCTGCTTCTCCATCTACTGAAATCTTGATAGGATTTCCCAGGAAGAATCCGTTCATCGTATCGACGATATATTTTGCAAAATTGACAGCAATTCGGTTGTCCGGCTTCCACGCAGGTTTTTCCTTTTCGTGAAAAATCGGATAATCTGTCATATATGCATCCCAAAGCTTCTGCAACCGGAATGCGCATTCTGCATCGTGTTTTCGGATAAATTCCATCAATTTATCATCTGTCAGCGTTTTTTCTGCTGCCAATCTATATATCACGCTATATGCCTCCTTTTACCTTTCGATTCAACCGTGGACGTTCGCCCAGGATTGTATATACAAAATATCTCACTGCATCCATGGCATGATCATACTGTTTCACCGGCTTGTCCTCACCGTGTTCTGCTGCCTTTGCATCCCAAATATAAGAAGCAAATTCTTTGATCGTGTTCTGACAAATGTTTGAAAATACTATTTTCAGCAAGTTCAGTTTTGTTGCTACCAGACGGATACCATCTGCCACATCATTCTTGGCTTTTATTACCCTGAAACCACGCTTTTTTAATTCAGCAATAAATGATGCTGCTGCCGGATCTACGATCACAGCATTAATATCTGTACCAGACAGCCAACTTTCCAGATTATCTGCGTATTCTGCATCGGTCTTCTGCTGGCCTTCTTCACGTCCGGAATAGTAATATTCCCGTGTACAGTACCAGATGCCATCTGTTCCCTGATTCCAAAGCAAAAATACTGTCGCATTTTGGGTACCGTAGTCACAGCTGACATATCTGTTGCTATCAAGTAATAAATCACTGAATATTTCCGGATCTGCCACATGACGTTCTTCACTGAACATGTCATAGATGATGCCCTCAGCCATCGCCCACAGTCCAAGAATATAACGTCTGTAAAATACCCCGGTGTACATGCTGCGGTATCTGGCTTTCACCTTTTCTGACAGACTTAAGTTGTCATCCATTGTAAAATGCAGATACAACAGATGCTTTTCCTTCTGCTTATCAATCCAATTCTGTTTAAACCAGTGATATGGTCCATCCGGATTGCAGTTAAACCAATACTTGGATCCATCCACAGAGCATCGACCGGTTGCCTGATTCACAAATGACTCTGGCATCAATGCAACTTCATCAAAAAAGACCCCAGCCAGAGTAATTCCCTGAATGAGATCCTGTGATCGTTCATCTTTTCCACCAAATATATAAAAATAATTTTCTACACTGCCCCTTGAGATAACCACTAGATTATCTGCTCGGTGATCCATTACGCGATATCCTCTGGAACGAAGCATCAATTTTAGCCAAAACAATACATTTCTACGGAACGAACCTATTGTTTTTCCGCACATAGCAAAATTCTGGCCGTTAAAGCTGCACATCGCCCACAATACAAATGATAACGACATACTCACTGTTTTACCGGATCTGATTGCGCCATCTGCTATAATTCCGTCATAGTCCTTTACCGGCGAATCCTCCGTCCACCAGTTCAGTACTTTGCGCTGTTTCTTGGAAAATGGTTGGAATTTGAAAAACTGTTTAATCTTCCGCATCTGACCAATCCTCTGCTGCTGTTCCCTTTAATGCTTCAAGGAATCCATCATCTACCACTTCTGTATCATCATTAAGCTGCGCTTTTGCTTTGAGCAATTCTGTTTTTGCAGTAATCTGCTGAACTCTTGCTTTCTGCTCCTCGGTTGCCATATCCCAATTCTTATGCAATAGATCCTCATACCGGTTGATCATTCCCTCCAGAGTTTTCTGCGCCCTGGCCTGAGCAGATAAAAAATTTGCTTGTTTATCCCATGCCTGCTGCACTTCCCACTTTTCGGAAGATACATTTCCTTCACTTTCCGCAATCTTTGTTGCTGTCACATCTTCCTGATCACGCACATACATGATCTGCTGCGCCCTGATAATAGCAGCATAAGCAATCTGAATCTGATCCCACAGGACATCCAATGGATTCTCCGGCATCTCCTGAATAATGGATAGTGTTTCTTCCGGAAGATACTTTGAAAAGAATCCATGCTTCTCAGCGTTCTTATTCTTTGGCGGTCCTGTTGCATTTTTATTCCCCGGTTGTCCGCCTTTTTTTCTATTCGAACGCTCGCTTTTCTTATCCGAACGTTCGCTATCCCACTTATGAGTACACTTCCATCGTCGAACCGTCCCTTCCGGTAAATTTAGTTGACTTGCAATCTCAACTAATTTCACCCCTTCCAGATACATGGCTTTTGCCTTTTCGATTCGCGGATCTGGTGCTCTTGCCATGTACCTTCACCTCTCATTCGTCGTTTTGTTGTATTGAAAAAGACAGCAGGATTTTTACCTGCTGCCCTAATTGCTTTTATTTATTTTTTTCTTCTAATAATTTCACTATATCATCTGATAAAAAATTTACTTCTGGTTGTTCTGGAAATACATCTTTTATCTCTTGCGGTGCATCAATAGAAGAATATATCTGCATTCCTTTATCTAACCAATGCCCCATTTTCTGAATACATCTGCCAACTTTGTCTTCTTCTTCTCCATCTTTTAATTCTCCCAACTCTCCTTCAAGTTCTTTGACACACTTATCTGTTATAACTTTATTCGTCTTCTTGAATGCATCCAAAACTTCTGTTAATACTTCATTTTTTAATTCTACAGACCTCAATGCTTCTTCCTGCATTTTTACAGTTGACAAATGTGATTTAATTTTAACAGACATATCAACGATTTTTGCCAAATTAGAAACGATTGTTGCTGCTCCCGCTCCAACTATTAAAAATGTGATCCATACCGATCCTACATCAACTGATCCAAATTTTATATCAGCAGAATCAGATTTTAAGTACGCACAATTATTAAAAATAAAATTCAAATCCTTCATGCAATCTGCAAATTCTTCTATGCTTTCGAATTGAGGCATCTTTACATCAAATCCGCATTCACAATCAAGTTTTTTGTCTGGATTAATATTCTCATACAGATCAATAATCGTCTGCATTGTTACAACCAACAAGTTTCTCTGCGCAACAAATTTTTTTACTGTTTCTGCTGAAATGTCAAACCGATCTTGGTCTCTATATATAACAGGTATAATTTCATACAAATTTCTTGCCCTTTTTCGTAAAGGTTCCATCTGTCCTAGTTCATTTAAGATAATACTCTTTTGCTTCCAATTATCAATATATTTTATCTCATTACTTCCCACACGTTTCGAATCAACCGTCATACTTTCAACGATTCCTATATATTTTTTGCAGGTAAAATACATATTATATAATCTCATACCTTTCTCCTCCACTGTAAAATAAACTTAATTTAATAATATATCATCTAGCATTTATTATCAATATAGTTTATTTATTACAGCAAGGTTATTGATCATCTTGAATGAAAAAAGCAGCCTATTTATCATAGACTGCATTTCTCATAGTTTTTTACAATGGATTTACGTAATGAGCCGCCGGTTTCCGCCTTTGGCTCAAGTATTATTATAACTGTGCATCTTGTGCTTTTTGTGCGTTTTTCAAAATATCATCAATTTTTCTACTAATCCTGCTACGATCCAGATGCACACTCTTTGCAACCTGCTCCTGTGTCACTGGCTTTCTGCCATCGATAAACAGCTTACGGAAGATACGATGCCCCAAGCTGTCCGGTATTGCATCCACAAACTGCTCCACCTCTTTACACTCCTGCTCCAGAGCTTTCTTCCGTTTCAGATCACGGTCCTGCAACCGTTCATATTTCTCCTGGTCGAACCCAACCACACACTGTGGCATCGGATAACCTTTACTGTAATCAAATATTACATCGTTTCCAATCATCGTATCTGACTTCCAGCGGTTCTGCAGCGTATAATCCAGTTCCAATATTTCAGCCTTATTGCTACGGTACGCTTTCAGTCTTTCCTTTGTCATCTTCTCCAACGACATCGCCTCCCTTATTCCTCTCCTGCAGCGTTGCCCTGCTGCCACTTTGCTGTATCTGCTGCCATATCAGATATGACAGGCTCCATTCCGGATTACCACCGACTGCTGCAAGGTAATCAAGGATTGTCTCCATCGTTCAACTCTTTGTACAACTGTTTAGTTGGTGTATTAGTTGAATTATCAGAAATCTCGCAATCGGTTTCATTTCCCTCGCTGTCCTCCGTCTTTTCAGCCTCTACATCATCCGGTTTCACTTCTACTGCATCTGGATTCATCTCAGAAACATCAATCTCATTTTCTTCTGCCGGCATCACAACTGCTTCGTATGATCCTGTCTCTTCCACGGTTTTCATGAAGTCCTCACATTCAACGTAATTAAGACT